>NZ_BAAGYZ010000073.1:0-2524 GCF_054778995.1 Streptomonospora sediminis | reverse complement strand
GCTTGCCGCGTACCGCTGCGAGCAGGGCCTGCCCGCCCTCTCCCTCGCCTGGGGACTATGGGCACCCGAGACCGGCGGTATGACCGGCGAGCTGTCGGGCACCGACCTGGACCGGGCGGCCCGGTCGGGCTTCACCGCGCTCACCGCGGCCCGCGGCATGGCGCTGCTCGATGCGGCGCTGGCCACGTCGGCACCGTTCGCGGTGCCGCTGCCCATCGATGAACGCGCCCTGGCAAGCGGGGACGGCGGCGCAGGGGGTGTCCCGGCGGTGCTGCGCGGCCTCGTACGTGCGCCGGCGGCGCCGCCCCGGCGCACCGCCGAAGCCGCCGGCGGCGCGGCCGAGCCGAGCGGCCCGACCCTGGAGCAGCGCCTCGCGGAACTGCCTCCGGCCGAGCAGCAGGAAGCCCTGGTGTCGCTGGTGCGCACCGAGGCCGCCGCGGTCCTCGGCCACCAGTCCGGCGACCAGATCGATCCGGACAAGAGCTTCAGCGAAATCGGGTTCGACTCGCTCACCTCGGTGGAGCTGCGCAACCGGCTCGGCGGCGCAACCGGACTGCGGCTCCCGGCGACGCTGGTGTTCGACCACCCCAACGCGGTCGCCATCGCCGAGTACGTGGGCGAGCAGCTCCTGCCGGAGCAGGAACCGGTCGAGTCGCAGGTCATGCAGCGCCTGGACGACCTGGCCCGGCTGCTCGGCACGGTGCCCGAGAGCGGCGACGCGCGCTCGGCGATCAACGTCCGGCTGCAGCGGCTGGTGGAGGAGTGGCGCAGCGGTCGCGCCGAGACGGAGCAGGAGACCCAGGACGTGCGCGCGGCAAAGGCCGACGAGCTCTTCGCACTGATCGACAAAGGGCTGTGAACCGGGCCGGGCCCAGGTGGGCCGGTGGCCGGTACGGCGGCGCAGGCGTGAGAACTTCCAGGAAGGTGACGGCGTGGCGGACGAAGAGAAGCTCCTTGAGTACCTTCGGCGAGTGACCGAGGACCTCCAGCAGGCCAACCGGCGCCTGCGCGAGGTGGAGGAGCGGGAGAGCGAACCGATCGCCATCGTGGCAATGAGCTGCCGCTACCCCGGCGGCGTGGAGTCGCCGGAAGGGCTGTGGGACCTGCTGACCGAAGGGCGGGACGCGGTCGTTCCGTTCCCCAAGAACCGCGGTTGGGACCTGGAGGCCCTCTACGATCCCGATCCCGAGACGAGCGGGGCGACCTATGCCCGCGAGGGCGGCTTCCTCGATGCGGCTGATGCGTTCGACGCCGGGTTCTTCGGGATCAGCCCGCGCGAGGCGGTGGCCATGGACCCGCAGCAGCGGCTGCTGCTGGAGACGTCGTGGGAGGTGCTGGAGCGGGCGGGCATCGACCCGGCGGCGCTGCGCGGCAGCCGGGCGGGGGTGTTCGTCGGGGCCTTTGCCAACGACTACGAGGTGGGCGCCGGTCCGCTGCCGCCGGGGAGCGAGGGCTACCTGGGTACGGGCAATTCCAGCTCCGTCATCTCCGGGCGGGTCGCCTACACGCTCGGGCTGGAAGGCCCGGCGGTCACGGTCGACACCGCCTGTTCGTCGTCGCTGGTCGGCATCCACCTGGCCTGCGAGTCGCTGCGCCGGGGCGAGAGTTCGATGGCGCTGGCCGGCGGTATCACGGTCATGGCGACACCGGAGCTGCTGATCGACTTCAGCCACCAGCGGGGACTGGCCCGCGACGGCCGGTGCAAGGCGTTCTCCGACGAGGCGGACGGCACGGTGCTGGGCGAAGGCGTGGGCATGGTGCTGCTGCAGCGGCTGTCGGACGCCAGGGCCGACGGGCACCCGGTGCTCGCGGTGATCCGGGGTTCGGCGGTCAACCAGGACGGTGCCAGCAACGGACTTTCGGCGCCGAACGGGCCGTCGCAGGAGCGGGTGATCGGCCAGGCGCTGGCCAATGCCGGGTTGACCGGTGCGGATGTGGACGCGGTGGAGGCGCACGGGACGGGTACGGCGCTTGGCGACCCGATTGAGGCGCAGGCGCTGCTGGCCACCTACGGCCGCAACCGGGCAGACCAGCGCCCCCTGTGGCTGGGTTCGGTGAAGTCCAACTTCGGCCACACCCAGGCCGCGGCCGGGGTGGCCGGGGTGATCAAGATGGTCATGGCCATGCGGCACGGGGCGCTGCCGAGGACGCTGCACGCCGCCGCGCCGACCACGCACGTCGACTGGGATCGGGGCGCGGTGCGGCTGCTCCAGGAGAGCAGGGAGTGGCCCGACCGCGACGCTGCTCCGCGCCGCTCCGCGGTGTCCTCCTTCGGTATCAGCGGCACCAACGCCCACGTGGTGCTGGAACACGTCGACCCCGCGCAGGCCGCGGCGGAAACGGCCGGGCACACGGCGGGTGACGGCACAGCAGCCGCCGGCGCGGCGTCGGTTGAGCGGTCGGGTGCCGCAGTGGTCGGCGCGCAGGCGCCGCGGGTCTTTGCCGAGTCGGTCGGTGCTGTGCCGTGGGTGGTTTCGGGGCGGGGTCAGGGTGCGTTGCGGGACCAGGCCCGCCGGTTGGCGGC
>NZ_BAAGYZ010000072.1:0-150573 GCF_054778995.1 Streptomonospora sediminis | reverse complement strand
CGCCCTTCCGCGGGGGCCTCCGCCGCCCCGGGCGGCGCCGGGTCCGCTCCGGCGCAGCGCCCTTCCGCGGGGGCCTCCGCCGCCCCGGGCGCGGTGGCGGGATCATATCCTGCAGCCGGTCCGGCTTCTCCGTCCCCGGATCCTGCGGACCCGTCTGCTGGCGCACCGGCGGGCCCGTCCGAACCGTCCGGTGCGGCCGACCAGCCGGACGCGTCCGGAAACCAGAGTCCGCCGCCCGCGCAGGCGGCACCGGCAACGCCGGCCTCGACGGGTGCGCCCGGGCAGGCGCCGGGCGGTGCGCCTGCGGAAACGTCCTCGCCCGGTGAGGTGCCCCCGTCTCCGGTGGCTCCTTCGTCTCCGGCGGTGTCCGCAGTCCCGCCCGCGGCATCCGCGCCGCCGCCGTCCGCCCAGTCCCCGCTGCCGCCATCGGCGGGGTCCCCGGCGGCAGCCGCGGCGCCGTCGGCGGAGCCCGCGGTGCAGCAACCCTCCGCCGCGCCGTCCGCCGCCCCCGGCACCGGCGAACCCTCCGGGCCGGAGCCGTCGCCGGACCACCCGGCCCCGCCGAGCGCGCCCGCACCCACGCCCACCCCCGCGCCCACTCCCGAGCCGGCGTCCACACCCGCGCCCAAGTGCACGGTCAGCACCATCCTGGAACCCGCCTGCGGCGTCTGGTGGGGCGCCAGCCCCTACAGCGGCGATGTGGAGCCGCTGGAGCGCGCCGCCAAGCGCCCGCTGGACATCGTCCGCACCTGGCACGGCGTCGACCAGGACCGGATCCCCACATCCCGCGAACGGCGGTTGGCCGCAGAAGGGCGGTTCATCCACGCCAATATCGAGGCGAAGAAGTTCAACGCCGAGGGGAAACCGGCGCAGAGTTACAGCGACATCGCCGGCGGCAGGTTCGACGATTCGCTGCGCAGTCAGGCGCAGGGCGTCGCCCGGCTTGACGCGCCCTTCTTCGTGACCTTCGACCACGAGGCCGACGCCAACAAGCGCTACCGAACCCGCGGCACACCGCAGGAGTTCGTGGCCGCCTGGCGGCACATCGTCGACATCTACCGCCGCAATGGCGCCGACAACGCGATCTTCGTGTGGAACGTGACCGGGTGGGAGGCCAACCTCGACCGGCTGCCGGGCCTGTGGCCGGGCAACGACTACGTCGACTGGATCAGTTGGGAGGCCTACAACATGACCGGGTGCGAGCTGCAGCCGAGCTGGGACCATGTCGACACCTTCGAGGACGCGCTGCGCCCGGCCTACGAGTGGTTCCAGCACCAGGCTCCCGAGCACGGCATCGATCCCGGAAAACCGGTAATGATCGGCGAGATGGGCACCGTACCGATTCCCGGCGACCCGCAGGCCACCCGCGAGTGGTACGCCGACATCCCCGGCACGCTGCGCGATTACCACCGGATCCGCGCCGTGCAGCTGTGGGACGGCATCACCGCTCCCACCTGCGATTTCCGCGTACTGCGCGACCAGAGCGCCACCCACGGCTACCTGGACGCCGCCGACAACGGCTACGTCAACGTCCCCGACCAGGCGCGCAAGGCCGTCGACGAAGCGATGAAATCGGCCGGCGACGCGCACCGGCAGGCCCGCGAGCTCACCGGGCACGGGCGGTGGGCACTCGACTAACGGCCGGCGGGTGGAGCCCGGCGCCGTGCGAACACCGGTCAGGTCGCGGTGTGGTGCTGGAGCATCCGGGTCAGCAATCGGGTGAGCTGGTCGCGCTCGTCGCCGGTGAGTGGGGCGAACACCGTTTCCTGGAGTCGGAGCACCCGTTGGTCCAGGTCCCGCAGTGCGTTTTCGCCGTCGGCGGTGAGCGTGATGATGTTGCTGCGGCGATCGCCGGGCGCGGGATCGCGGCGCAGGAGCCCGCGGGCCGCGAGGTCGTTGGTGGCGGCCACCACGTCGCTGCGGTCCATACCGCAGGAACGGCCCAAGGCGGCCTGGCTCGACGGCCCGCGCTCCTGTGCGGCGGCCAGAAGCGCGTAGTGGTGCGTGCGGAAATCCCCCAGGCCCTGCGCCACGAGCCGCTGCACGTGCGCCGCCGTCTGAGTGAGCAGGCGGGTGGGCAAGCGCTGCAACCGTACGGGTGGAGCATCTTCCATGGGCATGCTCCGACCTTACCGCTTGTTGGTGGCTCCAACGATGACCTAGACTTGGAGAAAATCGTTGGTCCCACCAACAGTCGATTCTCCGAGGAGCGGCTATGGCCACCGAGACACCCGCCACCGACACCCGCGGACTTCAGCGGCGCGTAAGCGCCTTGGCCGACCGTGCCGAGCTCACCGATCTGCTCTCCCGGCACGGCCGCTGGCTGGATGAGAAACGCTTCCACGACACCCGTGCGATCTTCACCGAGGACGCCGCCGCGGTCGTCGGATCCGGCGCTGTGACCGGTGCCGAGTCGGTGGCGGCCCTGGCACAGAGCAGCCACGGCGGCCATGCCCTGACCCACCACCTCACCACCAATCCCCAGATCGAGGTCGACGGCGACCGCGCCGTCCTTAGCGCCCAGCAGATCGCCGTCTTCTGCCGCGAGGGCGGCGTCCCGGAACTCGTCGTCGGCGAGCGCTATCGCATGGAGGCCGTGCGCACCCGGGACGGGTGGCGTCTCAGCCGCGTCGAAGGCGAACCCTTGTGGCGGGTCGGCGCCGGGACAGGCGGGGCGCCGGACGGCGGATAGGCACGGGGATCCCTCGCCCGGCTAGATTCCTCTGCCGCGCTTGTGCAGAGCCCGCAGCACGGCTTCCGGGGGCAGGCCCGCGGCCACGGCGGCGGCGAGGTAGGCGCGCGGTTCGCGCCAGCGGGCGCGCAGGGCAGCGGTCGACCACTCCAGGGCGGCGGCGCGCCGGCCGGCCGCGGCTTCGGCAAAGGCGATCTGGCCGGCCACGCGGGCGAAACCGGCCGGCACCACGCGGAACTCCGGGTAGGTGCCCAGCAGCCAACGCAGTGCGGTGGCGATGGTCTGCCACCGGCCGCCGAAGTAGGAGCTGCGGTGCCACAGCACCCGCACCAGCGGCTCGCCCACGTTGCGGATGGGAGCGCGCCGGGCAAGCCGCAGCAGCAGTTCGTAGTCTTCGCCATAGCCGCCGGGGATCTCCTCGTTGACGGTTCCGCACCCATCGACCAGCGCGCTGCGCCGCAGCAGGAACGTCGAAGGGTGCAGTTCGGTCAGCCGTGAACGCAGCAGATCGGCGAAGCCCACGGTCGAGCGCGGCAGCACCCGGTCGGACTCGGTGCCTTCGTAGCCGACCCGGATGCCGCAGCACACCAGCTCCGTGCCGGGTTCGGCGCGCATGATCCCGGCCTGGGCGCGCAGTTTGCCGGGCAGCCAGACGTCGTCGTCGTCGCAGAAGGCGACCAGTTCGGTTTCGGCGGCCAGGATGCCGGTGTTGCGGGCACCGGCCAGGCCCGGGGCGAGCCTGTTGGCGAGCACCCGCACCGGGCGCCGCCCGCCGGTGCGCTCCAAGCCGCGGTCGGGAGCGGTGCGGTCGTAGACGACCAGGGTGCGAACGGTGCCGGGGTAGTCCTGGGCGCGGATGTGTTCCAGGGTCCGGCCGAGCAGCTCGGGCCGGTCGCGGGTGGGCACCACCGCGGTGATGTCCGGCCAGGTCGCGCGGTCGCAGGTGCGCGGCGCCGGCGGGGCGGTGGCCGGAGCACCGCCGATCAGCAGGTCGATGAGGCCGCCCGCCCGGTGGGCGGCCGCGGCCGTGCCGTCTGCGGACGATGCGGGCAGCAGGAAGTCGCCGGGCTGGGCCAGCGCCTTGTCGACGGTTGCGCAGAACTGCTGGAAGCTGGAGCAGGCGCGCAGCAGTCCGGCCTCGTCCAGCCGGGCGACGAAGCGCAGCTGGTGGTCGTCGACGTGCTCCAGGAGTTCGGGGTCGCGGGCAACGGCGATGGGCAGGCGACCGGCCTTGCGCGCCTCGGCGATGGTGGCCGGCCCGCCGTGGGCGACAACGGCCGCAGCCGCCTGCATGGCGGCGCCGAGGCCGCCGCGGTCGAAGTAGGCGATGCCTTCGGCCGCGGACGGCGGCGGCGATGCGCCGTGCTGGACCAGGACGCGCACCCCGGGGTGGTCGAGGGCGTAGCCGTCGGCCCAGTCGATGAGCCGGGCGAAGCGGTGGTGGTCGGTGCCGACGGTGAGCAGCACCAGCGGACGGCCGTCGGCGGGGTCGTGGAATCGGGCGGCGCCGTGGCCGCAATCCGGGCCGGGGCGGTCACCGCTCACAGCAGTGGCCCCACGGTGATGGCGCGGGGCAGAAACGCCCGCTGTTCGTCCCACTGGGCGAGGTGCAGTTTGGTGAAGGGGCGGCACAGCCGGGTGGTCAGGGTCGGGGTGTCGATGCGGTCGTAGACCTCGATGTAGACGGTGGGGATGCGCAGCAGCCAGGCCAGCGCGAAAAACGGCACGGCCACGCCTGCGCCGGTCGATACCACCGCCGCCGGGCGGGTGCGGGTGAGCGTGCGCACGGCCAGGGCGGTGTTGCGCAGCAGATTGCCGAGGTGGCGGGTGGTGGGGTGGTGCGCCGGTCGCAGGTCCTCGCCGTCGAGCAGGTGCCGCGCGTCGGCGGTGGGAAAGGTGACCCAGATTCGGCGGTGCCGGATCCACCAGGGCCGCAGCGACCACAACTGGGCCAGGTGGCCGCCGCTGGACGCGACGAAAAGGACCGGAGCGTTGTGCATGCCGCCATCATGACATAACACAGGGTATTTTTATCGTTGCCTTATGTTATGTCGTGCGGTCATGTGTGCGCGGCGACCGGCTCCTCAGCGGCGCCGCCGCGGCCCAGCAGACCGCTCAGCTCCAGCGGTCCGCGCAGCAGCCACAGCGTCGCCGCGAACCCCGCAGTGCCCGCGCTCAGCGCGACCGCGCACAACACCGGCCCCGTACCCAGCGCGGCTGCGCACAGCGCGGGGAGTCCGCCGAACCACACCAGGCAGCTCGCCGCGGCCAGTAGCCAGCGCCGGTCGAACGGGTGCAGCCCGTGGGAACGCGCCAGTTGCACCAGCGGCAGCACCTTGCGCACCGCGATGGCACCGGCCCAAGCGGCGGCTGCACCACTGGCGCCGGCCACCGGTACCAGCAGCAGGCACAGCACGATGTCGACCGCCAGCGCCGCCACGTTGTTGGCCAGGTTCAACCCGGTGCGTCCGGTCATGGCCAGCACCAGGTCGCCCATCCCCAGCGCCGCGGCGAGCAGCTGCGCCAGCGAGACGGCGACGAGCACGGGGGCGCCGGCGGCGTATCGGGCGCCGAACAGCTCCATCAGCAGCGGGGCGTAGACGATCGCCGGCAGGAACAGCGGCCACGTCAGGCAGATGAGCCAGGCGGTGCCCGAGCGGTAGAGCGCGTTTGCGCCGCCGCGGTCGCCGGCCGCCAGCAGCTCCGCCAACCTCGGCTCGGCCGCGAACTGCAGCGCCTGCGCCGCGAACTGCCCGGCGACCATGAACCGGGTGGCGGCGGTGAACACGGCGGCCTCAGCGGCGCCCGCCAGCGCCGCCACCAGCACGATGCCCATCCGCTGGATGCCTACCCGGGCGATGCCGGCCGCGGACCGGGGCAGCGAGAACGCCCAAAAGGCGCGCGGTCCGAATCCCGCACCTGCGGCGCAGTCGCCGGCCCCGGCCCCGCCTTCGACCGCGGCGGCCCCGGGCGGGGCCTCCGCCGGTACGCGCCGGCGCGGGCCACCGACGATGCGCCGCATCCACCACCACGCCAGGACCGCGGCCGGCAGGTAGGGCCCGGCCCAGGCCACCGCCAGCAGCCCGCCCCCGCCGGTCAGTGCGACGGCGGCGATCAGCACCAACTGGGCCAGGGGCCGCCCGAGCTTGTCCAGCAGCACCCCGGCGCGCATCTCGTGGTAGGCGCGGGTGGCCGCGAGCGCGGCATCCGTGATCACCGCGCAGGGCAGGAACACGGCCAGCAGCCGCAGGTACACCGCAGCCGCCGGGTCGCCAGTGAGCACCGCCAGGTCGCCGGCGAAAACGAACACCGCCGCGGAGCCCAGCACCGAAACCGCCGCCGCCGGGCCCAGCGCGATCCGCAGTACCCGCCCGGCCGCATACCCGGCGCCGCCGGCGCGCAGCCGGGCCAGGAAGTACACCAGCCCGCTGGACGTGCCCAGGTTGGCCACCGCCGCGGCGATCAGGAACACCGAGGTGGCCGAGAACAGCACTCCGGCGGTCTGGGGGGAGAACCCTCGGGTGACCGCGACGGCGATCCCCAGGTTCAGCAGGGCGCCTGCCACGGCCCCGCCCATGTTCAGCGCGCCGCCCCGGGCGACCCGGCGCAGGCCGGCCCGGCCGTGCTCGCGGGTGCTCACACGCGCCACATCGGCGTGCGGCCCCACCACCGGGCGAGGTCCTGGTCGGGGCCGGAGAACCGGTCGGCCAACCGCGCGCGCAGAGTCTCCGGCATGCCCTGGCGGGGCCGCGCGTTGTGCCGGGCGAATCGGACGTGCTCGGAATGGGCGATGCCCAAGAAGTCCTCGACGGCGGCGAACACCGGCTCGGGGCGGTCGAAGAACGCCTCGCTCTCGATGACGTGCAGCCGGTCGCGCCCGACGTGCGACTCCAGTCGGCGCAACTGATCGGCGTAGCGGCCGCGCGCCAGGTAGGCGTGGTGCTGGTGGGCGTGCGAGTAGGCGCCGGGGAACCGCAGCAGGCGCTCCTCCTCGCCGCGCAGCCGCTCGGGCTCCAACTCCAGCGCGCGTTCAAAAGGCTCGGTTTCGAAACCGCGCGCCAGTTCGTGGCTGTGCGCGGAGTAGGCACGCTCCACCGGGTCGCGCAGCATCACCACCACCTTCACCCCGGGCAGGTCGCGGGCCAGCCGCTCCGCCGCCAGCGGGTGGAACAGGTAGTAGGGGCTGGATTCGCCCACTGCGACCGGGCCGTGGCCGCCGCCGGGGGGCAGCAGGGCGCGCAGTGGGAAGTGCCCCCGGTACCAGTCGATGCCCTGGTCGTATCCGGTGTCGAAAAAGTGCACGCCCTTGCGCAGCGGCGGCCCGGCGATCTGCGGATGCTGGACGAGCGCCCGGAACAGCGACGTGGTGCCGCACCGCTGCGCGCCGGCCACGACGAACGTGGGCAGCACCCGGGCTCCCCGCGTGGCCTGGCCGAGCGCGGCATGGACCGAGCGGGCGGACCGCTTGACCGGCTCGGGCAGCGGCAGCCGGCGGGCGGAGGCGTTGGTCATGGGCGGAGTCCTTACCTGGCCTTCGGTACGGGGTTCGCGGTGCCGCGGCCGGCACGGCAGCGGTCGGGCCCGCTCGCGCACACGGGTGCGCAGGTGCGCCGCCCGCACGGGCCCGCGGGTGCCGGACAACCGGCGGGCGGGTCCGGCCCGGCGGTACCTGCGCGCTCAGCGGTCGTCCCCCCTTTCGCGGGCGGCGCGGGCCGCGCGGTCCCGCAGCCCCGCCAGCGCCGGCAGCAGCCAGTCGTCGACCGCCGCCAGGCTCCCGCCGGCCTCGGCCTGGCGGTCCTGCAGGTAGCGGGTCGCGAGGTCGATCAGATACAGCGACATGACGACCGCCTCGGTGCCGGGGGCCGGCCCGGTCGGGGCGATGAGCGGGTCGCGCAGCAGGCGGGCGCCGGTGTCGAGCCAGCGGTGCACCCCCGGGTGCACACCGGCCTGCACGCACTCGTTGAGTTCGTAGTGCAGCGCGTCGAAACCCACCGGCACTCCGAAACCGAGCCGCTCCCAGTCCCACACGAACGCGCGCCGCGGCGTGCTGGCAACGTTCCACCTGGTCAGGTCGCCGTGCCAGGCACCGAAAGGCAGGCGGGTGTCGGGCAGCCCGTTCAGGTGGGCCCGCAGCGGCCCGGTCTCGGGGCGATCGCCCAGCGCCGTGATGCGCCCGGCCAGCGCCGCGCGGTACGGGCTCTGCGCCAACTGCATCACCCGGACCGGCGCGAGGTCGCTGATCTGCACGACGCAACGCAGCAACTGGCGCCTGGTGGGGCGGTCGGTCTGGTCGCCGACCGGCAGCGCGTCCTGCACCAGCAGCGGGCGGCCGTTCCACTCGCCCTCGTGCAGCAGCCGCGGCACGGTGATGTCGGGCAGGCGGGACTCGGCCAGCGCCGCCAGCGCATCGGTCTCGGCACGCACCAGCCGCGAGGTGAGCTCGTTGACGCCGAGCTTCGCGTAGCCCACTGCGCGGCCGCCGGGGGTGAGCAGCAGCAGAACGGGCTTGCGGTTGGCCCGGGGCGGGCCGACGTGCACGGCGATGATGACGCGGCGGTCCAGCGCGGCCGAGAGCTCGTGCTCGATCGTGTGGCCCGGACCCACGTGCAGCCGGTCGCGCAGCAGCAGCGGCGCCAGACCACTGGCAAAGGCGGTGGTCAGCGCGGTTGCGCGCAGCCGCTCGCCCAACGAGTGGCGCTGGGCGAAGGCCCGCACGGCGCGGGCGGCGGCGTAGCGGTTGGCCACCGGCACGATCACCCGCGGGTTGTGCGCCGAGGGCACCGGCAGGTACTCGCGGGTGCCGCCGTCCAGGGGGCCCGGGCGGCGGCCGATCACCCGCGGCTCACCGCGTCCCAGCAGCCCGCCGCAGGGCCACAGCACCTCGGCGAGGCCGGTCAGATATGTGGTCTCACCGTTCACCGCGGCCTCCCGGAGCGGCGGCCGCCCCGCCGCCCTGGTCGTCGGCGCGCCGCCACAGCAAGGCCACGGCGATCACCGACACGGCCAGCGGACCGATCAGCGCGACGTAGAAGAACATGTACCAGAACAGCAGTAGGACCGACAGCAGTGCCGCCGTGCCCACCAGCGACACCTCGTGCCGGTGGCGCCACACCGCCGCCGCGAAGAACGACACGAACAGCCCGGTGCCGACCCAACCGTTGGCCACCAGCAGCAGCCAGAACTGCCCGTTGTTGCCGATGGTGTGGTTGCCGCAGCGGGGGCACTCGGGTGAGGGGCCCACGGCGATCGACTGCGAGCTGCCCACCATGTCGCGGGTGGTGCCCCAACCCAGCACCGGCGAAGCGTTGGCCGCCTGTACGGCGGCGATGCTGGTGGCGGCGCGGCCGCCGTCGCTGTGCGGACTGTCCAAGCGCTCGGCGACCACGGACATCAGCGGGGAGAACAGCGCGGCGACCAGGGCGGCGCACGCAACGGCGCCCACCGCCGCCACCGCGGCCACCTGGCGCCGCCGCAGCAGCTGGAACAGGATGAAGACCACCGACAGCACCAAACCGGCCCACACGGCCCGGTTCAGCGAGTGGACGACCGGCGCGGCCGCCAACACAGCGGCGGCACCGGCCACCCAGCAACGCCACCGGCCGGCCGGGCGATGGTGTACCGGGCGAGCGGCGGGGGCGGCGGCGGAGCCGGGTCCGGCGGCCCCGCCGGAGGACCGGGTGGCCGGATGCATCCAGCCCGCCACGAGCCACACCAGCAGCAGCGAGAGCATGTTGCCCCACGTGTTGGTGTACTCCCAGGGCGCCTTGGGGCGCGCCGACTCGTAGCCCAGCACGTCCATGATCTGGGCGGCCGCCGGGTGGATGAGCTCCTGCACGTAGGGATCGCCGGCGAGCCCGGCGGGTAGCAGCAGTTCCAGCGGCGCGGTGAACTCGAAGCGGGGCGCCGCCATGGCCAGCAGTCCGCCGGCGACCGTGGCCAGGCAGAGCCAGCCCAGCGCGCGCGCCACCGCCAGGTCGCCGAGCTCGCGGCGGCTCAGATTGCCGATGTAGAGCAGCAGGACGGTCAGCGCCAGGTAGCCGGCCAGCCGCACCAGCGCCCCGAACGGTCCGCCGCTGCCGGGCAGCGTGCCCGGCGCGGTGGCACCGACCACGGCCAGCCCCGCGGTGCACCACAGCAGGAACAGCGCCCACAGGCCGAAGGCCGGCGGCAACCGGATGCCCACGGCGCGGTGGCGGCGCACGAGTTCGAGGGCCATGGGCACGGCGAACACCACGAACGCGAACCGGCCCAGACCCAGCGCCCACCACAGCGGGTAGCCCACCAGGAGCCAGCGCACCGGCCAGCCGGGCGCGAACAGCCCCCGGAGCATGGGCGCGGCGTTCCCGCGGCGCCGACCGCCCCTGCAGTACGGGGCGCCGACGGCATTGCCGGCGTGCGGACGGGTGGGGAAGGCGGGGGATTCGGCCATGGCGATCAGCGCTGGAAGGTGAGGTCGGATCCGCCATGCTGCGCCGCACCCGCGCCGGTGTCGGCGGTCGGGCCGGTATCGGAGCCGGTGTTCGTGCCGGTCGCGGCCCCGCGGGCTGCGCAGGTATCGGCGGCGGGGCTCGTAGCCGTGCCGGCGTCGCCAACGGTGTCGGGGGCCGCCGCAGGGGTGCCGGTCTGCTGCCCGGTCGCGGGGGCGGTGGTGTGCCGTGCCGCGGTGGTGGGGGCGGCAGCGGTGATCGTGCCTGCAACCTGCGTACCAAGGGCGGCGAAGGTTTCCACGGCGGTGCGCAGGTCGTCGGCCCGGGTGGCACCCGGATCGACAACCAGGACGGCCGTGTCGGCGCTGCGAGCCAGGGCGCAGGCATCGGCGCGCTCATTGGTGGGAGCGGCGGCGATGACGACGTAGTCGGCGGTGGGGCGCAGCCGCTGGACGAGCCGTTCCATGGCCGGACCCTGTACCGCATCCGCCGGGTCGGCGGTGCCGCAGCCGAGGATCCGGAGCCGGGGGACTGCCGTGCTGCGGGTGATCAGTTCGGCGGGATCGGCGCCGGCGAGCAGAATGTCGGCCAGCCCGGCAGGCTGCGTGGCGGGTTCGGGATCCGCCGCGGCGGCGCCGGCCCCGTGATCGCCGGCGCCGCTGGCGGCCGCCGCGGGATCGGCGCGCACGAGCAGCACGTCGGAGCCGGTGCGGCCCAGCGCGGCGGCAAGTTCGGTTGCCGCGGGTGCGGCCGCGCTGCCGCGGCTGATGCCCGCCACCAGCACGACGGCCCCGCCCGCTGCCCCGTGGCCGCGGGTGCGGGCGATGCCGGCCGCCAGTTCGAGCGCGGCGCGGTTGGCGCGCTGGGCGACCGGAGCGGCCGCGGTGTTGCGGGCGGAACGGCCGCCGGTCTGCAGGCCGAGCAGGACCGGGAGCCCGGTGGCGCGTTCGATGCCGCGTGCGGTGTGCAGCCGGTGCCCGCGCCGGTCGGCGGCGAAGGCCGCCGCGAGCCCGGCGGCCAGGCCCAGCGCGCCCCCGGTGGCGGGCCACAGCGCGGCAACGGGCGATGTGGGCGCCTCCGGCGTGGTGGCTGCGGTGATGACCTGCCCAGGTACGACCGACTCGCGCAGCGCGCTGAGGGGGTGTATCTGCTTGTTGAGTTCGGTGATCTCGGTCTGCACCGCGGTGATGCGCCCCTGCGGCACGGCCGCACCGGTTTCGGAGCGCCGGGACAGCCGGGCGAGTTCGGCGTGGCGGGAGTCGGCCTGGTCCTTGAGGGAGTCGAGCGTGTCGCCGATGCGGCGGTCGACCTGTTCGGTCCGGTAGTCGAGGTAGGCGTCGGCGAAGGCCGCCGAGGCGCGCCGTGCCGACGACGGGCGGGCGCCGGTGAACGAGATCTGCAGGACGCTGCTGTTGGGCGGGACGGTGACCTCGACCGCGCGGCTGAGTTCGGCGGGTTCGGCGCCCGGACCGAGGCGGTCGGCGACCGCCGCCGAGACCTCGGCCGAACCGACGATCTGGGCTTCGGTATCGAGGTTGACCTCGCCGTTGGTGCGGCCGGACCGTTCGCCGGTGAGCTCGGGAATCCCGGTGGGGCGGACGTGCACGGAGGTCGTGGAGGTATAGGACTCGGGCACAAGCAGCAGCGCGGCGACGGCCGGCAGCAGACCGCCGGCCGCGCACGCGGCGATAAGCCGCCACCGGCGGCGCAGCGTGGCCGCGGCATCTGCGAGGTCTCCTGCGGCGGTATCCATGTGTGCCCGTTCCCCTCCCCGACTAACACCAAAAGTGTTAATACAAGCACTAAGAGTAGTCGTCTTGAGGGCACGTGGAGGTTATCCACACGCAAGATCCGGTAACGGGCTGAAATCAACACAGCACGGCCGCCCGCAAGGCCGCACAATCGGCCGTTGCCGTTGCCGGCCGACCTGCCGGTCCTCGACCCGCCGGCCGCTCCGGCGCAAGCCGCCCATTAGCGGCAGCCGCGGTGGCGGGCGCCCTCAGGGCCCGCCACCGCGGTCTTCGGCTTCCGCGCCACCGGCTCCGATCGCCTTCGGCGGCCGTCAGCTCTGCGCCGCTGCGCTCTTCTTCCCGGGTTCGAACAGGGCCTCGACCAGTTGGGAGCACCAGGTCAGCAGCTCAAGGTCGCGCAGTTGCCGACCGCCGAGCCCGCCGGCCTTGGGTGCGGGCACCAGCAGAGTCTCGGTGGGCTCCTTGTAGACGGCCTTGGGATGGAGCCGCCGCAGCCGCAGCCGCTGGGACTCGCGCAGTTCCACGGGCGCGAACCGGATCTGGGTGCCCTGCAGCACGACGTCGGTGAGCCCGGCGCTCTTGGCCAGTACCCGGAACCGGGCGACCGCCAGGAGGTTGTCGACCGGCTGCGGCGGCGGGCCGTACCGGTCGGTGAGTTCCTCGCGCGCCGCGGCGATGTCCTCTTCGCTGGAAACACCCGCGATGCGCTTGTAGGCCTGCAGCCGCAGCCGTTCCCCTGGCACGTAGTCGTGCGGGATGTGGGCGTCGATGGGCAGTTCGACCCTGGTCTCGGATTCCTCGCCCGCGGTGGGGTCGCCCTTCAGCTCGCGGACCGCCTCGCCGACCATCCGCACGTACAGGTCGAACCCGACCCCGGCGATGCTGCCGGACTGCTCGGAGCCGAGGATGTTGCCTGCGCCGCGGATTTCGAGGTCCTTCATTGCCACGTACATGCCGGCGCCGGTCTCGGTGTGCTGGGAGACCGTGGCCAGCCGCTCGTGGGCGGTCTCGGTCAGCGGTTTCTCCGGCGGGTACAGGAAGTAGGCGTAGGCGCGTTCGCGGCCCCGGCCCACCCGGCCGCGCAACTGGTGCAGCTGCGAGAGCCCGTAGGTGTCGGCGCGGTCGATGATCAGCGTGTTGGCGTTGGGCACGTCGAGCCCGGATTCCACGATGGTCGTGGAGACCAGCACATCGTACTTTTTCTCCCAGAAGTCGATCATCACGCGTTCGAGCTGCTGCTCGTTCATCTGCCCGTGGGCGTAGGCGACCCGGGCCTCGGGCACCATCGCGCTCACCGAGGCCGCGACCTTGTCGATCGAGGCGACCCGGTTGTGGACGAAGAACACCTGGCCTTCGCGCATCAGCTCGCGGCGGATGGCCGCGGCGATCTGTTTCTCCTCGTAGGGGCCGACGAAGGTCAGCACCGGGTGCCGTTCCTCGGGCGGGGTGAGGATGGTGGTCATCTCGCGGATGCCGGTGACGCCCATCTCCAGCGTGCGCGGGATGGGGGTGGCCGACATCGACAGCACGTCGACCTGCGTGCGCAGCCGCTTCAGTTTCTCCTTGTGCTCGACACCGAAGCGCTGTTCCTCGTCGATGATGATGAGCCCGAGGTTCTTGAACCTGGTCTCGTCGGAGAGCAGCCGGTGGGTGCCGATGACCACGTCGATCTCGCCCTTGCGCAGCCCCTCCTGGGTGGCCTCGACCTCGCCGTTGGTCTGGAAGCGCGACAGTGCACGCAGGGTGACCGGGAAGGAGGCGTAGCGCTCGGTGAAGGTCGACATGTGCTGCTGGACCAGCAGTGTGGTGGGCACCAGCACCGCCACCTGCTTGCCGTCCTGCACCGCCTTGAACGCGGCGCGCACCGCGACCTCGGTCTTGCCGTATCCGACGTCGCCGCAGATGAGCCGGTCCATCGGCACCGGTTTCTGCATGTCCTGCTTGACCTCTTCGATCGCGGCGAGCTGATCGGGGGTCTCGACGTAGGGGAAGGCGTCCTCAAGCTCGCGCTGCCAGGGGGTGTCGTCGCCGAAGGCGTGGCCCGGCGAGGCTTGGCGTGCGCTGTAGAGGCGGATGAGGTCGCCGGCGATCTCGCGGACGACCTTGCGGGCGCGGCTCTTGGTCTTGGACCAGTCGGCGCCGCCCATCTTGGACAGCGTGGGTGCTTCGCCGCCGACGTAGCGGGTGACCTCGTCGAGCTGGTCGGTGGGTACGAACAGCCGGTCGCCGGGTTGGCCGCGTTTGCTGGCCGCGTACTCGATGACGAGGTAGTCGCGGGTGGCGCCCTGGATGTTGCGGCTGACCATCTCGATGTAGCGGCCCACACCGTGCTGTTCGTGCACGACGTGGTCGCCCGACTTGAGCTGCAGCGGGTCGACCGTGCCGCGGCGCCGGCTGGGCATGCGGCGCATGTCGCGGGTGGAGGAGCGCTGGCCCGCCAGGTCGGTCTCGGTCAGCACGACCAGCCGCACCGAGCGCCACACGAACCCGTGCTCGATGTTTCCGGTGGTCACGGTGGCGACAGCCCGGTCGGGCGGGGTGTCGACCTCGGAGCGCAGCCGCGCGCCCAGCCCGGCATCGCGCAGCATCGAGACCAGCCGCTCCGCAGGGCCGTGCCCGGGGGTCAGCAGCACGACGCTCCAGTTGTCGTGCAGCCAGGACTTGACGTCGGCAAGCGCGCGTTCGGTATCGCCGCGGTAGGTATCGGCGGCCGCCGCCCCCATTTCCAGGACGGTTTCGCTCACCCCGCCGCCGAAGTCGTCGTCGGCACCGGTCTGGTCGGCGGGCGGGACCGCGGAGCCCGCGCCGGAGTCGAACGGCGAGAGCGACCACCAGGGCAGGCCGAGCGAGTCGGCGTCGGCGCGGACCTCGGCGATGGACTTGTAGGCCGAGGCGCCGAGGTCGATGGGGGCTTCGCCGCCCGAAGCGGCGTTGATCCAGGAGGCGTTGAGGAACTCCCTGCTGGTGGCTTCGAGCTCCAGCGCGCGGGTGCGGATCCGTTCGGGGTCGCAGCCGACGATGTGGGCACCTGCGGACAGGTAGCCGAACAGCGGTTCCATCCGGTCGGCGAGTACGGGGGCGAAGGCCTCCATGCCCTCGACGGACATGCCGTCGGCGAGCTTGCCCAGCACGTCCGCCAGCGACGGGTGGTGTTCGGCGAGCGCGCGGGCGCGTTCGCGGACCTGCGGGGTCAGCAGGAGTTCGCGGCACGGCGGCGCGAACAGTCCGGACACGGCATCGGCCTGGGTGCCCTCGGCGATGGAACGCTGGTCGGCGACCTGGAAGTAGCGGATCTCCTCGACCTGGTCGCCCCAGAACTCCAGCCGGAGCGGGTGTTCCTCGGTGGGCGGGAACACGTCCAGGATGCCGCCGCGCACCGCGATGTCGCCGCGTTTCTCGACGAGGTCGACACGGGCGTAGCCGGCGTCGACCAGCGACTGGACCAGGCCCTCCAGTTCGACTTCGTCGCCCTGGCGCACCCGCACCGGGGTGAGGTCGCCCAGCCCGGCCACCAGCGGTTGCAGCACGCTGCGGATCGGCGCCACCACCACGCGCAGCGGCGCGGTGAGCGGGTCGGCGGGGTCGGGGTGGGCCAGGCGCCGGAGGACGGCAAGCCGCTGGCCCACTGTGTCGGAGCGGGGCGAGAGGCGCTCGTGCGGCAGGGACTCCCAGGCGGGGAACAGGGCGACCGAGTTCTCCGGCAAAAGCGAGCCCAGGGCCTCGGTGAGGTCGCCGGCTTCGCGTTCGGTGGCGGTGACCGCAAGGACCGGCCGCCCGGCGCCCGCCGGGGCGTCGGCGGCCAGCGCCGCGATCACGAACGGGCGCAGCGACGGGGGCGCGACCAGGTCGAGCCGGGGGTCGTGGTCGCCGCGGGCGGTCTCGACCGCCTGACCGAGTGCCGGATCGTCGGAGACGACCTGGAGCAGCCCGGAAAGGCGGCGCGCGGGGTCGCCGTCGGGAGACGGCTGCGGCGGCCCGGAAGCGGAGGGACGCGGAGCGTCTCCGTTGAGAGCGGTGTGGGAAGAGCTCATATCACCAGAGGAAAGACTGTGGCAGTGGTATCGGCCGTGGTGCGGTCCGCGGCGCGCGGCGGTCCTGCAGCGCGCGGCCCGGGAAGCGGGCACCCGGAGCGTTCAGCGGCCGGTCGCGGCGCACCAGTGGCGCGCCGCCGTGGTCCGGTCCCAGGCCCGCGGCGGGTCGGCGGGCTCCCCGGATGCAAGCCTACGCGGCCTGCCGATCGCGGGCGCACCGAGAGGCGCTTTGCGAGTGTGGCCCAGATCATGTCACTCCAATGCGCCGCTGGTGCCGAACGAGCGCGGCCGGGCCGCTGCCCGTTCGGCGCAGCCGGGCGGTGGATCGGGATGGAGCCGAGAGCCGCAGGTCCGGGTTCGGCGGATGCCTGGATTCGGTATCGGTTCTGGTCCGGTTCAGGGTCCGTGTCTGCTGCGAGCGCATCGGCGGAGGCGGACTGGTGCATCGATCACCTTGGGTAACGCGCCACCCGCCCGAGGTGTTCCCGCGCCGGGTCCCCGGCGCGGGCCCGGGGAGCCGGGCGCCAACGCCCGCCGCGCCGCCGGTCGCGGGCGGTTGTGGACGCGCGTGCCGCGCGGTGATCAGGCGGCATACGCTGTTGCGCAGAAGAGGCAGCAGAGCAGGCGGCGAAGTTCAGGGAGGCCGGGTTTGAGCCACAGCAGCGACCGCAGCGGTGACGAGGCGCCGGCACCGGCCTTTGCACCCGACCCCGTCAGCCTCGCCCACTTGGAACTCATTCTCAACGGGGCTTACCCGCTGACCGGGTTCATGACCCGCGAGGAAGCCGCCTCGGTGGCCAAACGGGGCCGGATGCCTGATGGCACGCCGTGGCCGGTACCGGTCACGCTTCCGGTACCCGACCAACTCGCCGACTCCGACCGGTTGATCCTCACCGACCCCGAGGGCGCGCCACTGGCCGAACTCCGGGTCAGCCAGCGCTGGTGGTCCGCCGCGCCCGATCCGGTCGGCACCGGAGCGGACACCGGCCATCCGGACACCGCCGATACCGGCGGTTCCGGCGGCGCGGGCGCGCCCGGCCACCGGCTCGCGGGCGAGGTCCGCTTTGCCCAGCCGCCCGTCTACGGCGCGCTGCGCCACCTGCGCCTCTCGCCCGAGCAGGTCCGCGGCCAGCGCGAACTCAGCGGCGATCCCGACGTTCCGGTGCTGGCCATGGTCACCGAACGCCCGCTGCACCACCGCGAACTGCACCAGATCCGCACCGCTGCCGCCGAACTCGGCGAAGGCGACCGCGCCGAGGTGCTCGTGGTGATCGACACCCCGCTGGAGAGCGAAGGCATCGCACCGGTCGTGCTCGCCGCCGAACCGCTGCTGCCCGCGCCGGCCCGCTTCGTCGTCGCCACCCTGCCCCGCACCTGCATCGAAGGGGCGGCCCCGCTCAGCGCCGAACGCCGCGGTCTGCTGCGCGCGCACGTGGCCAAGTCCTACGGCGCCACCCGCCTGCTCGTCGCCGATGACACAGCGCCCGGCGGCTCGGCCGCGGCCGAATCGGCCGACCTGCCCATCCCCGTGGTGCACGCGCCCGAGTGGGCCTACGACACCGCAGGCGACCAGTGGCGTCCGGCCGGCGAGGTCGCGGCCGAGGACGCCGCCGAACTCCCCGGCGAGCCCGAGGTCGAAGAACTGCTGGCGCTCGGCCGCGAACTCCCCGCCTGGTTCACCCCCGCCCGGGTGGCCGCCGAGCTGAGCCGCATCCGCCCGCCGCGCACCGAACGCGGCATCACCCTGTTCTTCACCGGGCTGTCAGGTTCGGGCAAGTCCACGGTCGCCCGCGGGGTCGCCGATGCCATCCGCCGCTCGGGGCGCACCCTGACCCTGCTCGACGGCGACGTGGTGCGGCGCATGCTCTCGGCTGGGCTGACCTTCTCGCGCGCCGACCGCGATCTGAACGTGCGGCGGATCGGGTTCGTGGCCGCCGAAATCGCCCGCCACGGGGGCGTCGCCGTCTGCGCGCCCATCGCCCCTTACGCCGCCACCCGCGCCGAGGTCCGGGCGATGGTCGAGGACGTCGGCGACTTCTTCCTGGTGCACGTCGCCACTCCGCTGGAGGTCTGCGAGGCCCGCGACCGCAAGGGCCTCTACGCCAAGGCCCGCGCGGGCGAGATCCCCGAGTTCACCGGCATCTCCGACCCCTACGAAGAACCCCGCGACGCCGATCTCGTACTCGACACCGCCGACCGCACCATCGGCGAGTGCGTGGCCGAGGTACTCGCCGCCCTGCGGACCGGCGGCTGGCTGCCGCCGACCGACCCCAACTGAGGGCGCGGTACCGGCTGCGCCCCGCACCGGCCGACCCGGCGACCGATCCGAAAGGGGAACAATGAGCGAGCGCGGCGACTCCCGCGACTCCCGCGATGACCGCGGCGCAGCGCCCGAGGACCTTGGCGCCGGCGCGACGCCTCCGGCGCGCGGCAGCCGGGTGCTCGACCTCGTCGAGGTGATGGACATACTGCGGCGCGAATGCCCCTGGGACGCCGCCCAGACCCACGCCTCGCTGGCCAAGTACCTCATCGAAGAGGCCTACGAAACTCTTGAGACCATCGAGCAGGGCGACCACGCCACCCTGCGCGACGAGTTGGGCGACGTGCTGCTCCAGGTCGTCTTCCACGCCCGGGTGGCCGAGGACCGCGGCGCCGAGGGCTTCACCATCGACGATGTGGCCACGGCGATCGTCGAGAAACTCACCCGGCGCCACCCGCACGTCTTCGGCGGCACCGAGGTCGAGGGCGCCGACGACGTCCGCGCGAATTGGGAGACCATCAAGGCCGCCGAGCGCGTCGAAAAGGGCGAAGGCGAGGCCTCGGTCCTCGAAGGCGTTCCTTTCGGCCAGCCTGCCGCGCTGCTCGCCTACGAGCTGCAGAAACGGGCCGTGCGCAACGGTGTGCCCGAGGACCTGGTCGGCGACGACGGCGGGGGCGGCGGCGTGCTGTTCGCGGGCGTGGCCGACGAACGCCGCGGCGGTGCCGATCCCGAACTCGACCTGCGCGCGGCGGCCCGCCGCTTCGACTCCCGGGTGCGCGCCGCCGAGGCCAAGGCCCGCGGCGACGGCCTCGACCCGCGCTCGCTCACGCCTCGGCAATGGCGCGCCTATTGGGGCTGAACAGCGCGGTGTCGCCGTTCTGCGGCGCCGAATCGGGCATTCCGGCGTGGTCGCGGGCGGGCACGGCGGGGCTGGGGCGGCGGGCGGTGTCGCTGATCCGCAGCCACAGCCCCAGGATCAGCCACGTCGATACCAGCGACGACCCGCCCGCCGAGAGCAACGGGGTGGTCATGCCGGTCATCGGGATCAGCCGTGTCACCCCGCCCAGCACCACGAACACCTGGAACGCCAGCAGGAACGCGCTGCCTGAGGCCGTCAGTTTGGCGAAGACATCGCGGGCGGCCAGGGCGGTGCGGAAGCCGCGCCCGGTCAGCAGGAGCAGCAGCACCACCACGGCGGCCAGCCCGGCCAGCCCGTACTTCTCGCCGATGGAGATCAGCACCAGGTCGCTGTCGGAGGCGAAGATGTCCGCGGCGCGGCCCTGCCCGAACCCGGTGCCGAACAGGCCGCCGTCGGCCAGGGCGAACAGGCCTTGCACCAGTTGGTGGCTGCCTCCGACGGCGCGGTAGACCTCCGGGTCGAAGGCGTCCAGCCAGATGGTCACCCGTTGGCGGACGTGCCAGAAGATCCCGTAGGCCACCGCGGCTCCGGCCAGGAACATCGCCAGGCCGATGCCTGCCCAGGACTTGCGGCGGGTGGCGGTGTAGAGCATCGCCAGAAAGACGCTGAACAGGACGAGCGAGGTGCCCAGGTCGCGGGTGCCCACCAGTAGCAGGATGGCCACGGCCCAGGCGGTGGTCATCGGCCCCAGGTCGCGCATGCGGGGCAGGCTGAACACCTTGACCGGGCCGGCGAGGATCTGGCGCGAGACCAGTGCCAGCGCGTCGCGCTTGTGGCCGAGGTAGCCGGCCAGAAAGACGATGAGCAGGATGCGGGCGAACTCCGAGGGCTGCACGGTGAATCCGCCGAACCCGATCCAGCGGCGCGCACCGAACACCTCGATGCCCACGACCGGCAGCATCGGCAGCATGATCAGCACGAGCCCGGCGGCGAGCGTGACGTAGCGGTAGCGCTGCAACCGTGCGGGCCGACGCACTGCGGCGGTTACGGCCACGCATAACACCATGCCCAGTGCGGTCCATAACAGTTGGCGGTCGGCTTCGGCGGGCCCGTCGCCCGCTGCGGTGTGCAGGCCCCAGATCACTGTCAGCCCGATGCCGTTGAGCACGGTGGCGACCGGCAGGATCAGCGGGTCGGCCCACGGGACCAGGACGCGCAGGGCGATGTGGGCGGCGACGGCGAGCCCGCAGAAGGTGCAGGTGTAGAGGGCGAAGCGGGTCGGCAGGCGCCCCTCGATCTGCAGTCCGGCCAGACCCAGGCTGAGCGCGAACGCGCCCACCGCGCAGAGGATCAGCACCAGTTCGGCGTTGCGGCGCCGGGCGAGCACGCTCGGTCGCCGAGCGGTTGCGCCGGGTGCGGGTGTGGCCATGCCGCCTCGCTCGAAGTCGCCGGTGGGTCCCGCTCGGCGCCGCCGCGCACGGAGACGCGGGATGAGCAGGGTTTTCGGGGTCGCGAGGGGAGAGTCGCCAATGGGTGCGGACGGGTTCAGGGCACTATAACCGGGCGGTTTGCCATCTTCCCCGGGGAAGCGGCAAAAAACGCGGTCGCAGGTGACGGTCCGGCAACGCGCTTGCGGCAACCCGCTGCCGTGCTGCGCGCCGCCGCGATACCGCGGCCGGAGCCAGGTCCCCGGCTAGTCGGCGGTTTCGGCGGCCTCGGCCGCGGCGAAGTGCTCGGCTCCGGCGGCTGCGGTGCGCCGTCCGCGCCGCTCGATGCTGTGCGCGCGCAGCGACCACACCACGGCCACCGCCCACACCAGTGCGACCCCGATGTGGACCGCCATCGACACCCCGGCCGGGGCGCCGACGGCCTCGCTGCCCAGCAGCACCCGGGTGTTGGTGAAGACGATCAGCCCGCCCACCAGCGAGCCGAGCATGCGCGCGGGCACGTGGCTGGCCAGCCACGCGGCGATGGGCGCGGCCAGCAGCCCGCCAAGCAGCATCACCACCACCCAGGTCAGGTTGATACCGCCCAGACCCAGCCCGATGGCGAACCCGATGCTTCCGGCGATCACGACCGCGGACTCGCCCACGCTGATGGACCCGATGACCTTGCGCGGCTCCAGCCGTCCGCTGGCCAGCAGCGCCGAGGTGCCCACGGGGCCCCACCCGCCGCCGCCGGTGGAGTTCATGAATCCGGCGAACAGTCCCACCGGTGCGAGGAAGACGGTGCGCAGCGGCCTGCTGAGGTCGGGCCGGGGGAGTTCGCGGAAGGTGAAGCGGGCGAGCAGGTAGGTGCCCAGGATCAGCAGGATCGTCGACATGAGCGGACCGGCCGCCTCGGTGGACAGCCGGCTGAGGAAGACCGCGCCGACGAAGGCGCCGACGGCGCCGGGCACGGCGATGCGCCAAACCACGGCCCAGTCGACGTTACCGAACCGCCAGTGCGCGAACCCGGAGGCGATCTGCGAGCCGACCTGGGAGAGGTTGACCGTGGCCGAGGCGAGTGCCGGGCTCGTGCCGATCACCAGCAGCGCGCTGGTGGTGCTGATGCCGTAGCCCATGCCGAGGCTGCCGTTGATGAGTTGGGCCAGAAGGCCCACGAAACCCAGAAGGACGAGGGTCTGCATAGCGGGCGGGCCTTCCGTGGTCCGGGAATCGACACAACACCTTCTATTTATACCTCTTTAGTAGGGATATATGCCATTGCAGTGCGGTGCCCCCGGACCGCGCCTGGTGGGCGGCCCGCCCGGAGCGAACCGCTGCGATGGGCGCGCCCCTGCTCGGGGCTCCTCCATCGTCGCCGAGCGGGTGCACGTGCCGTTTCCGCAAGGCCGGGAGGCGGGAATCCGTACCCGGGGCGGCCGCGCAGCAGGGCAGCGGTCCACCGGACACGGCCCGGATCGGTCCGGGGCGACCGGCTGGGAGTCAAGACCGGTGGTCACACAACTGATGATCCGTGCCCATCGGCCCTGTGCGCAGCCGGTTCAGCAAACTCCCAGTCATTTCCCCAACGGGTGTCCGGTGACCGCCCGGGGTGGACTAGACCAATTCCCGGTAGCGGGGGAGACCGCGGCTGTCCGCACTCGCTAGGGTGGCGGTTGACGGGCGCCGAACGCGTCGGAACGCGTATGGGCGCCGCCGGCGCAGGCGGTCGGCGGCATCGGCGGGGGCCCGTCACACACGCCCGTGGCTCGGGTGGATCGCACGGGGTAGGTGCGGGCGGGGCGCGCCAGGAGGCCGCACCTGCCGGGTCCCATCCGCGTAAGCGCTTGAGCCGGGATCGCACGCGATACAAAGGAGTTCAACGTTGTCGTCGATCGAGTCAGTGCAGGCGAGGGAGATCCTCGACTCCCGCGGTAATCCGACCGTCGAGGTCGAGGTCCTGCTCGCCGACGGGACCACCGCCCGGGCGGCGGTCCCCAGCGGCGCGTCCACCGGCCAGTTCGAGGCGGTCGAGCTGCGCGACGGCGGCGACCGCTTCGGCGGCAAGGGCGTCGAGAAGGCGGTGGCCGCCGTCAACGACGAGATCACCGACGAGCTGGTCGGTTTCGCGCCCGAGGAGCAGCGGCTCATCGACCGCGCCCTGATCGAGCTGGACGGCACCCCCGGCAAGTCGCGGCTGGGCGCCAACGCCATGCTCGGCGCGTCGCTGGCCGTGGCCCACGCCGCGGCCGACGCGTCCGGACTGCCGCTGTTCCGCTACATGGGCGGCCCCAACGCCCACGTGCTGCCGGTGCCGATGATGAACATCCTCAACGGCGGCGCGCACGCCGACACCAACGTCGACATCCAGGAGTTCATGATCGCGCCGGTGGGCGCGGCGAGCTTCCGCGAGGCGGTGCGCTGGGGCGCCGAGGTCTACCAGGCGCTGAAGTCGGTGCTCAAGGCGCACGGCCTGGCCACCGGCGTGGGCGACGAGGGCGGGTTCGCGCCCAACCTCGACAGCAACCGCGCGGCGCTGGACCTGATCATCGAGGCCATCCAGAAGGCCGGCTACACGCCCGGCCGCGAAATCGCGCTGGCGCTCGACGTCGCCGCATCGGAGTTCTGCTCCGAGGGCGTCTACACGTTCGAGGGCAAGTCCCGCAACGCCGAGGACATGATCGCCTACTACAGCGAGCTGGCCGACGCCTACCCGCTGGTCTCGATCGAGGACCCGCTCGACGAAGAGGACTGGGCGGGCTGGGCCAAGCTGAACGCCGCGCTGGGCTCGCGGCTGCAGATCGTGGGCGACGACCTGTTCGTCACCAACCCCGAGCGCCTGAGCCGGGGGATCGACGAGGGCGCGGCCAACTCGCTGCTGGTCAAGGTGAACCAGATCGGCACGCTCACCGAGACCCTGGACGCCGTTTCGCTGGCTCAGCGCAGCGGCTACACCGCGATGATCTCGCACCGCTCCGGCGAGACCGAGGACACCACCATCGCCGACATCGCGGTGGCCACCAACGCCGGGCAGATCAAGGCCGGCGCGCCGTCCCGCAGCGAGCGCGTAGCCAAGTACAACCAACTCCTGCGCATCGAGGAGGAGCTCGACGACGCGGCGCTCTACGCCGGCGTGTCGGCCTTCCCCCGTTTCCGCCCGCAGGACTAGCCTGGCCGCTTATGCCCGAGGTGCCAGAGCAACCCAAGCGGTCCCGCCCCACGAAGGCGCGGCCGCCGGGCTCTGGCGCCTCAGGCCGCGGCGCTGCGTCCGGCGGGACGGGCGGTTCCGGCGGCTCGGGTAAGTCAGGCGGCTCCGGCAAGACCGGCGGCAAGCCGGGCGGCTCCGGCAAGTCCGGTGGTTCGAACGCATCCGCGGGATCGAGCGGGAAGCGGCGCTCCGAGCGCCCGGCCAACGCGGCAAAGTCGGAGCCGACCGTGGTGCCGATCGGTTCGGCCGCCTCGGCGAGCGGGCGCGGCGGTAGCGCCAAGAAGGACGGCGCCCCGGCCAAGAACGGCGGCAAGAGCGGCGGTGGTACCGCAAAGCAGGCGGCCGGCGGCAAGGAGGGCGCCGCGGGCAAGAGCAAGAGCGGCGCTGCGGCCGCCGCCGGCGGCGGTACCGGCAAAGGCGGTACCGGCAAAGGCGGTACGGGCAAGAGCGGCGGTACCGGGAAGAGCGGTACCACGGCCAAGAGCGGCGGTACCGCAAGCGCCAAGACCGGCGGCACCGGTAAGAGCGGTACAGGCAAGAGCGGCACCGTGCCCGGAACCGCCACCGCTGCGCGGTCAGGCGGCGGTCCGGCGCCGACCGGTGCGGGTGCGGGCAGCGGACACCGCCGCCCCGCCCTGACCAGCCGGGCCGCGATTTTGGCCCTGGTGATCTGCGTCATCGCGCTCAGCCTCGCCTACCCGCTTCGGGAGTACCTGGCCCAGCGGGCGCGCATCGCCGAGTTGCGCGAGGAGAAGGCGCAGACGGAGCAGGCCGTCGGCGAGCTCCACGAGCGCCGCGAGCACCTCCAGGACCCCACCTACATCGAACGCGAGGCCCGCACCCGGCTGCACTACCAATACCCGGGCGAACGCGCCTATGTCGTCGTCTCCGACGAGGACGAGCCCACCAGCGGCGCCGACGCCGAGTCCGGCGAGCCCTGGTTCACCGTGCTGTGGAAGTCCGTGCTTGCGGCCGACAAGCCGCAGAACACGCCGCAGGCCCCCTGACGGGCGGGGCGCGTCTGGGCGGGAGGACCGGTCCGGGCGGCTGTGGTCTGCTGTGCGGCCTTGTGGCCTGCCGGGTGGCGGGCCGGTCTGCGGTGAAAGGCGGCACCGAGGGCGGCGGTTGGTCCCGGTGGGTGCAGGTGTGTCCGTTATGTCGGGTTGCGGGGCTGTAGTCGGCGATGACCCTGCGGAAATGCCCATCTCAGCCTTATTTTTTGGGCATTTCTGCGTGATCACTTCGGTGCGCCGGGTGGCCCGCCGCCTGCGGGCGGGAACGGTGATCGCCCGCCCCGCCTCCTGCGGCCGTTGCTGCCGCTTTTCAAGTTCAGGCCACCCATGAGCCGACCGCGGGCAAGGCCGCCGGACGGACCCGTGTCGGCCCGGCCACCCGCCCCGACCATACGGCCACTCCCGGCGCACCGCCGCGATCAGAGTTCCGGCTGCGGGGGACCCTTGACCGTGTGGAAGCCCGGGGTTGCGGCGACCAGCACTGCGCCGTCCCATAGGCGTCCGGCATCCTCGCCGCGCGGTACCTGCGAGACGACTGGGCCGAACATGGCCGCCGAGCCGGTCCCGGGACGGGGCGGTGCCGGCGCCGCGGCCAGGATCGGGCTGCCGACATCGCCGCCGACGCGTCCGTAACCCTCGTCGTGCGATTCGCGCAGCGCCCGGTCGTAGGCGTCCGAGTAACCGGCCTGCGCCGGCTCGGTCGGCAGACCGGCGCGTGCCAGGGCGCTCTCGAAGACCTCTTCGTAGTCCGCGGCGGTCCCGGAGCCACCGTCGGCCGCGCCGCTGCGCTCCTGCGGTGCCCACAGCTCATCGTAGAAGCGGCCCAGCGCGTCGTGCCCGTGCTCCGTCTGCACAGCGGCGCAGATGCGCGCGGGGATCCACAGGTAGCCGTCGGGGTCGCCTTCGGGATCGTCGTCGCGGCCCTCGTTGAGTAGCGCCAGGCTCATGACCCGCCAGCGCACGCTGATCGGGCGCACCTGCGCGGCCTCCTGGAGCCAACGGGCGGTGAGGCGGGAGTAGGGGCAGGAAGGGTCGAACCAGAGGTCCGCGGTCCAGGCGTCCACCATGCGGTAATGCTAAGGCCGGCACGGGACCGCGGCGCGGCTCCCCGCTGCGGCGCGTCGGCGGGCCACCGCAACCCGGCCCGGCACCCGGCCCGGCACCCGGCCCGAATTCCGGGCAGGCGATCCGGCCCGGCGGTCCGGCCGGCCGCGGGGCCCGGCACATCCGGTGCGCAGCAAGGCCGGCGTGCGCGGCCGCCGCTGCCAGCGGCTACGCTGAATGGCGCGATGACTTCCGCCGAACACACCGCTTCCAGCGACCGCTCCGCCGCCGCTGCCAATTCCGGCGCCAACATCGGCACCGATGCCGCGGCGGTCGAGCAGCAGCTCGGGCGCACGCCGCGCGGCTTGCGGGCCGTGGCCCACCGCTGCCCGTGCGGCCTGCCCGATGTGGTGCGCACGGCGCCGCGGCTGGAGGACGGCACGCCGTTTCCCACGCTGTACTACCTCACCTGCCCGCGCGCGGCCTCGGCCATCGGCACGCTTGAAGCCGACGGGGTGATGCGGGGGATGCAGGACCGCCTCGCGGCCGATCCCGACCTGCGCGCGCAGTATGAGCAGGCGCACCGCGCCTACCTGGAGGACCGGGCCGAGCAGGCCCGCAGCGACGGCTCGGCGCCGCTGCCCGAGGGCATGCAGAGCGCGGGCGGCATGCCCGAGCGGGTCAAGTGCCTGCACGCGCTGGTGGCCCATGAGCTGGCGCGGCCGGGCACCAACCCCTTCGGCCGCGAAGCGCTGGACGCCCTGCCGCAGTGGTGGGCGGCCGGGCCCTGCGTGTGCGCCGAGCAGAGCGGCACCGGCGATACCAGCGGCACGAGCGCCACCAGCGATGCGGGCGGTCCGAGCGCTGCGGGCCGGGCGGGTCCGGGGGCCGCCGGCGGACAGCGGTCGGGCGGCGGAGAAAACGAAACCGAGGGGACGACCAGGTGACCACTGTTGCCGCCGTGGACTGCGGCACGAACTCCATCCGGCTGCTGGTATCGGCACTGATCGGGATGGAAGACGGAGAGGTCCAGCTCCTCGACCTCGAACGGCGCATGGAAGTCGTGCGGCTGGGCCAGGGCATCGACCGCACCGGCGAGTTCGCGCCCGAGGCCCTCCAGCGCACCTTTGCCGCGCTGCGCGAATACGCCGACCTGATGCGCGAGAACGGCGTCGAACTCGGGCCGGACACGGTACGCATGGTGGCCACCAGCGCCACCCGCGACGCCGGCAACCGCACGGAGTTCGCCGAAGGCGTCCAGGAGATCATCGGCGTGCCGCCGGAGGTCATCACCGGCGACGAGGAGGCCGAGCTCTCCTTCATGGGCGCGACCGCCGAGTTGGAGGACGCCGAGTCCGGTCTGGACGAGCCGTTCCTGATCGTCGACATCGGCGGCGGCTCCACGGAGTTCGTGCTCGGTTGGGGCGGCCCCGAACCGGCGCCCGCCGATGCCGGACCGGTGCGGGCCGCGCGCTCGGTCGACATCGGCTGCGTGCGCTTGGCCGAGCGCCACCTCACCGACGACCCGCCCACGGCGGCGCAGGTCGCCGCGGCCACCGCCGACATCGACGCCGCGCTGGACGAGGCCGCCGGGGCCGTGCCGCTGGAGCAGGCCGCGTCGCTGGTGTGTGTGGCCGGAACCGCCACCACGGTTGCGGGTATCGCGCTGGACCTGTCCGAGTACGATCCCGAGCGCATCCACCACTCGTGGGTGCCGGCTGCACGGGTGCACGAGATCGCCCAGGAGTTGCTGGCGATGACACACGAGCAGCGGGCGGCGATCGGCGTCATGCACCCGGGGCGGGTGGACGTGATCGGGGCGGGCGCGCTGATCCTCTCGCGCGTGGTCACCCGCACCGGTGCTGCCGGATTCGTGGCCAGCGAGCACGACATCCTCGATGGGATCGCGTGGGGACTGTGCCTGGGCTCGGTCGAGGCGCAGGACGCGGCCGCGGAAGGCGCCGAGGGCGCGTAGTCGGCGGCCGCGGGCGGGGTCCGCACGCGCCGCGCAGGTGTCCCGCCACTCGGCGGGGCCTGTGCATGCGGGCGGGCCCGTGACCAGCGGTGCGGCGCGGATCCGGGTGTGACGTCCGACGGCCTCCGCGGTGAGACGCGTCACCTGCGATCTGGCGCGTGAAAGCCTTCACAAGCGCCATGACCTGCGAAAACACCAGCTTGAGCGGCTCGATCATGGTCTAAACCTGTCCGGGGTCTCCCTTTTATGTTACGGGGGGCTTGTGAAAGAATGCACAAGCAGGCAGAGGGTGGACACCCTCGGATCTCCCGCAAAGAAGAGCATTTTTTCCGTCGAAAGCCGACAGGAACATGCCAGCAAACGAAGACTTACCGATCTTGGCGCCTCGGACCCGGGGCGTGGAACGGGACTCAAGGGCGGATGCGCGATGACCGAAGGCAGGAACTACCGCCTGGTGCACGGCGGCGGTGACGAGGCAGAGATCCCGCACGTACTCATCGTCGGCGGTGGGTACCTCGGGATGTACACCGCGAAGCGGCTGGAAAAGAAGCTGGGGGCAGGCGAAGCCCGCATCACCATCGTCGACCCCAACTCCTACATGACCTACCAGCCGTTCCTCCCTGAGATCGCGGCGGGCAGCATCTCGCCGCGCAACGTCGTCGTGCCGCTGCGCCGGGCCTTCAACCGCGTACGTGTGCTCACGGGACGGGTTATCCGCGTCGACCACGCAGCCCGTTCGATCGACTTCGAACCCACGGTCGGCGAGCCGCGCCAGATCTCCTACGACTACATCGTGATGGCGGCTGGCGCCGTCTCCCGCACGCTGCCCATCCCCGGTCTGGCCGACTGGGGCATCGGCATCAAGACGGTCGAGGAAGCCGCGTTCCTGCGCAACCACGTGCTGGAGCAGCTCAACATCGCCGACTCCACCGACGATCCGGAGATCCGGCGCAAGGCGCTCAACTTCGTCTTCGTCGGCGGCGGCTTCGCCGGTGCCGAGGCGATCGCGGAGCTTGAGGACCTCGCCCGCGACGCCACCGCGATCTACTCCTCCATCAGCGCCGACGACCTGCGCTTCTACCTGGTCGAGGCCGCCGACAAGATCCTCCCGGAGGTTGGCGCCGACGTCGGGGAGAAGGCGCTGAACCAGCTGAAGCGGCGCGGTATCGACGTCCGGCTGTCCACCTTCCTGGAGTCGGCCGTCGACCAGCGCATCAAGCTCAGCGACGGCAGCGAGTTCGACGCCGGCACTCTGGTGTGGACCGCGGGCGTCAAGCCGAGCCCGGTCGTGCAGGCCGGCGACCTGCCGCTGGGGCCCAAGGGCCACCTCGACACCAGCGAGTACCTCACCGTCAACGGTGTCGAGAACGCCTTCGCGGGCGGCGACAACGCCCAGGTTCCCGACGGCAACGGCGGTTTCTACCCGCCCAACGCGCAGAACGCGGTGCGCCAGGCCCCGATTCTGGCCGACAACGTCGTCGCCGCGCTGCGCGGCAAGGAGATGACCCGCTACAGCCACAGCAACCTGGGCGCCGTGGCCGGGCTGGGCCTGCACAAGGGCGCCGCCCAGCTGTTCGGCCGGGTCAAGCTGACCGGCCGGCTGGCCTGGTACGCCCACCGCTCCTACCACCTCTACGCGGTGCCGACCTTCAACCGGAAGATGCGCGTGCTGGCGGACTGGATGGTCGGTTTCTTCCTGCGGCGCGACTTCGCCGCCCTGCCGGAGATGGAAGAGCCGCGCCAGGCCTTCGAGAGCGCGAGCAAGCCCCAGGTGGAAAACGGGCAACTGCTACGGCGCGTTAGCTGAGCGCCCATACCACGGCAAAAACGGTCGGTCCGCCGGTGGGACCGGCCGTTTCGTCTGTTGACAGGCCGAAGCAGTGCGAATCCTGCTGAAACGGCCATCACCGGTATGATGGTGCCGCCCTCGTAGCCCAATGGTAGAGGCAGGCCCCCTAAAAGGGTCACGAGTGTCGGTTCGAGTCCGACCGGGGGCACCCGCGATTTCCGCCCGCCGGCTAGCAACTTCGCAGGTCACAGGCTCCCGGAACCAGGTGTCCGACCGTCTGCCGCCGCCTGCGGCCCGCCTGGCGCGGCCCCTTCACGGCCCCTTCGGCCGCACACTCGGCACCCTCCGGGCATGCTGGGCTTGCCGGACATCCACCCCCGTTCCGGGCGCGCTGTGGGCCCCATTCGTCCGCCAGGCGGTCCACGGAGTCCGTCAGACGGTTCACACTGGCCGCAGGATGGGCCGCCGGACCGTGGTGGCCGGGTCCGGCCGCTCCGATTGACAGTCCGTAACCGATGGGTTTGGATTGTTGCGTGCCGATCAGTGCGTTTCGGCCCCATTTGCGGCAGAACGCGCGCGGCACCGTACTCGAAGGGGTTGATGTCGTGAGCATCGCAATCACAGGCGCCGCGTAATCTGACACGCCGCGCTCACGCGTCGTCCCCGCCCCGGTGATCCGCTGCGCGCTAGCAGCCGGTCCGAGCCCTCTCCGCGTCCGCGTCCGCGCTTGCCCCCTGGCGTCGCGGCGCGTTGCCCGGTGGTCTGCGCTCAACCTCCACCCTGTTGCGCCGCCGCGCTCCCGGCGGACGGGCCGGCACGTGCGCGCCGAAGACCCGAACCGCGCACCTTCCCCGCGATCCCCGCGGCGCGGTTGCGTGCGCGCGTCTTTCCGACCGGACCTTCCACCCGCGCAACAGCGGATTCCACCAAGCTTGGAGCACGCATCGTATGACCGATGACCTGACAGATTTCAACCAGTCCATCATCGACGAGTTCCGCGCCAACCGCGGCCGGGTCGGCGGCATGTTCGAGGGGTCCCGCCTCCTGCTGCTGACCACTACCGGCGCGCGGTCCGGCGAGCGCCGCACCGTCCCGGTGGGCTACCTTCCCGACGGCGAACGGGTACTGATCATCGCCTCCGCCGGCGGTGCGCCACAGCACCCCGCATGGTTCCACAACCTGCTCGCCAACCCCCGCGTCGGCGTCGAGGACGGGCTCTTCAACTCCGAGGCCGACGCGGTCGTGCTGGAGGGCGAGGAGCGCGCCGCGATGTTCGCCCGCGCGGTCGAGGCCGACCCCGGCTGGGCCGAGTACCAGGCCAAGACCGAGCGCACCATCCCCGTCGTCGCACTGCACCGGGTCAGCCACGAACCCGTGGTGCAGCGTTTCGGCCAAGGACTGATCGCCATCCACGACGCCTTCCGCCGCGAACTGGCGATGGTCCGCGACGAGATCGCCCGCTCGGGCCCGGGCCTGGGCGCCCAGCTGCGGGTGAACTGCCTGACCATGTGCCAGGGGTTGAGCTACCACCACACCATGGAGGACACCGGCATGTTCCCGGCGGTCTCCGAGGCCCACCCCGAGCTGGCCGAGGTCATGGCGCGGCTGTCCCGGGAGCACAAGCGCGTGGAGGAGCTGCTCGACGAACTCCAGTCCCAACTCGACGGCACCGCCCCCGACCCCGGCGCCATCCGGACCGAGGTCGACCGCCTCACCACCGAACTGGAGGCCCACCTGTCCTACGAGGAGGAACAACTGGTCCCCATCCTCGACGGACTGACGCCGTGACCCGCTGAGCCCCACTGCGGCGGCCGGCACGGCCGAGCTCCGGGCAGATGCCGGAACGCGTCTGCCCGGAGAACCCTGCTGCGGGGTTCACAGCTCGATCTCACACAGCGATCACCTGTGTGTCGTGGCTGTGCAGCGCCGCGAGGTAGGCCGCCATGTCGTCGGGATCGCTGGTGAACACGACGGCTTTGCTATGTCTCATCGCGATCCAGGCGACTGAAGCATCAACGGCGTCGGGCCGTTTCTTTCCAGGTAGAGCGGCCGTCCCGAGCGCTGCTCCGATGCGCCGCAGGTCTTTGATGTCAGGCGCGGTCGAACAGCTCACACAGTCGTATTGTCCGGCGCTGGAGCGCCGAAGGGGCGGGGGCGATGATCTCGCCTGCGGGACCGTGCAGTCCTTCAGCAATGCACTCAACGAGTAGGCCAGGCCAGGGGAGGGGCGCCATGCCTGGATAAGGACGAGTCCCGGAACCACCGGGCGATGCGGTGCAACACCCCGGATGCTCTGATGGATTCTGACTGCCTTGGCTTTGTGCGCGGCGAGTGCTATGAGCATGCCCGTGTCATACACGGAGACGTGTTCGTTCACGCAGCGCTGCTTCCGGGGGAAGCACCGTCCTCGTCTGTCCCGAGGACGAGCCGTACGGCCCTGGCCACGTCATGGCGCTCTTCCTCTGTCAGCTCCCCGGGGCCATCGTCGTCGCCCGAAGCCTGTGCCAGCAGGCGCCCCTCCTCTTCGACGCGATCGATGAGTGCGTCGATCTCCTGGAACTTGTCCTCGATCGCCTCGGTCTCGGCCATCTGGCGAGTAGCCGCGTTCACGAAGTAGGCCGAGACGTCCATCCCGGCTCGTTCGGCATGCGCCCTTATGCGTTCGGCCTGTTCGGGATCGAGGCTGATGCTTATCCGTACCTTGCTCATGGCATGAGCATAATACGGGTATTACATCGCTGTCCTGTTCTCACGGCATCGGCCCACCGCGAATCTCGTCGCCTCCGCCTACCTGTCCAAGTCGTCGAACATTTCCTCGGCGCTGTTGTAGACCGTGGTCTCGCCCGCAGAGATCTGCCGGGAAGCCTCCCGTTCTCCCTCCTGCCACTCCTCGGTCCAGAACCACTGCTGGTCGGCGGATGCCGCGTCATAGCCCGGGTTTGTCATGTGCCTCGCTCCAATAGCAGTTGCAGATGGGTGAACAGCCGCTGGGTCGGGTCGGAGAGGTCGATGCCGCTGACCGACTCGGCTCGGCGGACCCGGTAGCGCAGGGTGTTGGGGTGGATGTGCAGGCGGGTGGCGGCGGTCCGGACGTCGCCGAACTCTTCCAGGTAGGCCAGTAGCGAGGCCACCAGTTCCGAACCCTGCGCGGCGTCGTGGTCGGCGAGGGCGGTGACCCGGGGGTCGCGCAGTGCCGGGGTGCCGCGCAGGTAGGCCAGGGTTTCGCTGATCAGCACCTGGGTGCGCACGTCCGACATGGTGGCGACATCCTTGGCCAGGTCGCGGCCCATCGCGTCCAGGATGCGGTCGGCTTCGGCGCGGGAGTCGGGGATGCCGGCCAGCGAATCAACGGGCGACCCCACGGCCCCCTGCACCGCCACCCCGAGCGTGGCGCGCGCAGCCTCGACCGCTTTGCGGGTCAGCGCCAGCACCGACGACTCCGTTGCCCGGCGCGCCGACTGCTCCGCTGAGGGCTGCGCCGCCCGGGGCAGATCGGGCAGCAGCACATAGATCCGTCCGCCGACCGCGGTGACCAGGGACGTTCGGCGGTAGGCGGCGGTGTGCACCGTGATCAGGTCCACCAGCCGCCGCCGGTTCAGCTCGCGGCCCGAGCGGTCCGTCTCGTCGCCGTGCCCGGAGTCGAGGTGCCCCTGCCCCGCCCCTTGGCGCGACAGCGCGAACGCCACCACCAGCGCCGGCCGGTCGGCGGTGACCTCGATCGTGTCGGCCAGCGCCGCCGCCTCGATGCGGCCTTCCAACAGGCTGGCCAGCAGGTCGTCGCGCAGGCGCAGCCCCACCGTCGTCGCGGTGCGGTGGCGCACCATGTGCAGCGCCGTCATCCGGGCCGCGCCCAGCAGCGCCTCTTCGGCGTTGTCGGCGAGCGGCCGCCCGCCCTCCTGCACCCAGATCGTGCCCAGCGGCTGCGAGCCCGCGTGGATGCCCACGGCCAGGCGGCGCCGGATCCCCAGTTCGGGATGCTCGTCGATGCGGACGACCTCCTCGCCCGCCCGCAGCCGCGAGAACACGCCCCACTCGCGCAGCAGCGCCAGGTACTGCTCGGGACCCTGCCGGCCCAGCACCGACAGCCGCCGCAGTTCGTCGACCTCTTCGCCGCTGGAATGGGCCAGCACCCGGCTGGCGGAGTCCTCGATGGTCACCAGGCCGCCGGTCAGCGCGGCGATGGTCTGCGCCAGCGAGTACAGGTCGCCGCCGGACTCGCCCAGGTCGGCCTCTGCGGTCAGCCGGGCATCGTCGAGCACACTGCGGCACAGCGACTGCAACTGGTCCCAGCGCACCTCGGGGCGCACCGCCAGCAGTGCCACCCCGGCCTCGCTGGCCTCGGTCCGCAGCAGCCCGATCTCCTCGCCGCCGCGGCGCACCACGGGCGCACCGCCCCAGCCCTGCGGCGGCGGGTAGGCGGGCTCGTCGGCGCGGACCTTCACGGCCACCGCCGCCGCACCGCGCCGGGCCGCCGAGCGCACCAGGTGCCGGGCGGCGCTGCCGCGCGCCCCGATCAGCAGCACCAGGTCGCCGGCGAACGCCTCGGCGTCGTCCTCGGGGTCGACGATGACCACATTGTCCACCCGCACATCCAGCCCCGCCGGCGCGGCCAGCACGTCCACGAGCGGGTCGCCCACGGCCAGCAGCAGTCGGCGCAGCGCAATACCGGCGCTCTCACCTGCGGTGCCCGGGTCGGCAGGGACGTTGGCGGGATCCGATGGCACATCCATGACCGCCTATTCTCGCCCATCCGGTTTGTTGTATCGGCCAAGCGCAGCCGACGAAGAGTGGCGTCCGCGACAAGGCCCGCCCAGGTCCGGATCTTCTACGTTTGTCCAGTTCGACCAGTAGATCCGAGGGAGGGCACATGGACGCCGTAACGAACGTCCCCGCACCGGTGAACGAACCGGTTCTGACCTACGCGCCCGGGAGCCCCGAGCGGGCCGAACTGACGGCCAAGCTCACGGAGCTGGCCAAAGACCCGGTCGAACTGACCATGGCGATCGGCGGCGAGCACCGCACCGGAGCCGGCGCCCGTGTCGACGTCGTCCAGCCGCACGACCACGCGCACGTCCTGGGCACCCTGGGCACCGCCACCCGCGACGACGCCCGCGAGGCGGTGGCCGCCGCCAAACGGGCCGCACCCGCTTGGCGCGCCATGCCCTTCGACGAGCGCGCCGCGATCCTGCTGCGCGCCGCCGACCTGCTGGCCGGCCCCTGGCGCCAGACCCTCAACGCCGCCACCATGCTCGGCCAGTCCAAGACCGCCATCCAGGCCGAACTCGACTCCGCCTGCGAGCTGATCGACTTCTGGCGCTTCAACGTCTCCTACGCGCGCAAGCTCATGGCCGAGCAGCCCTACAGCCCCGCCGGCCAGTGGAACCGCCTGGAGCAGCGCCCGCTGGAAGGCTTCGTCTACGCGGTCACCCCGTTCAACTTCACCGCCATCGCCGGCAACCTGCCCACCGCCCCGGCGCTGATGGGCAACGTCGTGGTGTGGAAGCCCGCCATCACCCAGCAGTTCGCCGCCCACTTCCTGATGCGGCTGCTGGAGGAGGCCGGCCTGCCCCCCGGCGTCATCAACATGGTCACCGGTGACGGCATCGAGGTCTCCGAGGCCGTTATGCCCGACCCGGAGCTGGCCGGCGTGCACTTCACCGGTTCCACCCGCGTGTTCCAGCAGCTCTGGCGCACCGTCGGCGAGAACATCGAGAACTACCGGTCCTACCCGCGCGTCGTCGGTGAGACCGGCGGCAAGGACTTCATCGTCGCCCACTCCTCGGCCGACCCCGACGTGGTGCGCACCGCGATCGTGCGCGGCGCCTTCGAGTTCAGCGGCCAGAAGTGCTCGGCCGCCTCGCGCGCGTTCGTGGCCCGCTCGGTGTGGGACCGCATCCGCGACGACCTGGTCGCCGAGGTGGAGGCGCTGCCCATGGGCGACGTCGCCGACCTCGGCAACTTCCTCGGCGCCGTCATCGACCGCCGCTCGTTCGACAAGCTCTCCGGCGTCCTGGAGCGGGCGCGCACCGACGACACGCTGGAGATCATCGCGGGCGGCACCGCCGACGACTCGGTCGGCTACTTCGTGCGGCCCACGGTGCTCGTGGGTACCGACCCGGACAACGACGTGTTCCGCACCGAGTACTTCGGCCCGCTGATCGCCGTGCACGTCTATGAGGACGGCGACTACGAGCGCATCCTCTCCGTGGTCGACAAAGGCTCTCCCTACGCGCTGACCGGAGCGGTGATCGCGAACGACCGCGCGGCCGTCGGCGCCGCACACGAAGCGCTGCGCTTTACCGCGGGCAACTTCTACGTCAACGACAAGCCGACCGGCTCGGTCGTGGGCCAGCAGCCCTTCGGCGGTGCCCGCGCCTCGGGCACCAACGACAAGGCCGGCAGCGCGCAGAACCTGGCCCGCTGGGCGAGCCCGCGCGCGATCAAGGAAACCTTCGTCCCGCCGAAGTCCTCCGCCTATCCCCACCAGGGCTGACAGGGCGGATCCGCCGCCGGCGCCCGCGGCCCGATCGGCCGCGGACGCCGGCGGCGCTCATCGCCGGCCGCACCGCCGGGCCCGCGTCCCGGGCAGGCGGGCACGTAGAGAACGAGGTCACACATGCTTCGTACGACACTCCTGGCAGCGGCGCGGTCGAGTACCTGCCGCACGCTCGTTGAGCGCGCCCCCGTCACCCGCGGGCTGGTGGCCAAGTACGTCGCCGGAGCGGCGCTGGAGCAGGCGCTGCCCGTGGTCGAGCAGGTCACCGGCGACCGGCTGGCGACCCTGGACCACCTCGGTGAGGACGTCACCGATGCCGCTCAGGCCCAGGTCACCGTCGACGCCTACACCCGGCTGCTGAGCGAGCTGGGCAACGCGGGGCTGGCCGGGCGCGCGGAGGTGTCGGTCAAGCTTTCGGCGGTGGGCCAGTTCCTGCCGCACGACGGCGAGAAGATCGCGCTGGAAAACGCCCGCAGCATCTGCGCGGCAGCCGAGGCGGCGGGTACCACGGTCACCTTGGACATGGAGGACCACACCACCGTCGACTCCACGCTGTCGATCCTCGCGGAGCTGCGCGCGGACTTCCCCCGGACCGGCGCGGTGCTGCAGGCCTACCTGCACCGGACCGAAGCCGACTGCCGCGATCTGGCTTCCGCGGGTTCGCGGGTGCGGCTGTGCAAGGGCGCCTACGACGAGCCCGCGTCGGTGGCCTACCGGGACAAGACCGAGGTCGACCGCTCATACGTGCGCTGCCTGCGCACGCTCATGGACGGCGAGGGCTACCCGATGGTGGCCACGCACGACCCGCGGCTGGTGGCCATCGCCCAGGCGCTGGCCGACCGTTCGGGGCGCGGTCCCGGCGACTACGAGCACCAGATGCTGTACGGCATCCGCGAGAACGAGCAGCGCCGCATCGCCGAGCAGGGCCACAGCATGCGGGTCTACATCCCCTACGGCGACGAGTGGTACGGCTACTTCATGCGACGCCTCGCCGAGCGTCCGGCGAATGTGGCCTTCTTCGCCCGGTCGCTGGTCAGCAAGGGCTGACCCGGCTCGGCCGCCCCGTGCCGGGCCGGCCGGGAGCGCGCCCGTTCGCCCCGCCCCCGTCCTGGGCGGGGCGGGCGGGCGCGCTGTGTATCCGCCGGTTCGGCCCGTTGCCGTTCCGCGGCGGTCCCGGCCCGCCGCGGAACGGCAACGGTCAGGTGTTCGGGGAACCGGCCGGGTGCCGGGTCCCCGGACTCCGGTAGCGGTCTAGTAGGGGCGGTCGCCGACGATGGCGACGCGCTCGGCCACCCGCGGGTGCGGGTGGTAGTCGTTGACCGCGTAGTGCTGGGTGGCGCGGTTGTCCCAGAAGGCGATGGAGTTGCGCTGCCACTGGAAGCGCACCTGGTACTCGGGCACGTGCGCCTGCTGGAACAGGTAGTGCAGCAGCTCGTCGCTCTCGGAGCGGTCCATCCCCAGGATGCGGGTGGTGAACGAGACGTTGACGAACAGCGTCTTGCGGCCGGTCTCGGGGTGGGTGCGCACAACGGGGTGGTGCACCGGCGGGAACCGGTCCTGCCACTCGCGCAGCCGGTCCTCGCCCAGGAAACGGGAGAAGCCGGGGATCACGTCGTGCTCGGCAACGGCGCCGTCGATGCGCGACTTGATGTCGTCGGGCAGGTTGTCGTAGGCGGCGGCCATGTCGGCCCACATCGTGTCGCCGCCCTGCGGGGGAACCTCCACCAGCCGCAGGATGGCGCCCAGCGCCGGTTCCTTGCGCCAGGTCACGTCGGTGTGCCACACGTTCTCGTAGCTCGGCGGCATCTTGCCCTTGGCGAACCGCGCAACGTGCGCGTCCTCGCCCTGGTCGATGAACGGGTTGGTCTCCAGGTCGCCCCACATGCGGGCGATCTCGGCCTGGCGCTCGGCGGTGATGGGCTGGTCGCGGAAGAACACGACCTTGTACTCCAGTAGCGCGCGGTGGATCTCGCTGCGCACGTCCTCGCTGATGGGCTCGCGCAGGTCGACACCGTGGATCTCGGCGCCGATGACTCGGCCCAGCGGGCGGACCTCGAAGGCAGTGTAGGGCTGCTCGCCAACGCCCTCGGGCAGTCGGCGCAGTACGCGCGGGCCCTCGACGATGGCTTCGTCGACGGTGCGGACTTCGCGCAGCCCTTCGGCCGCGGCGGCCGTGTTGGCCGTAGCGGCCGCGTCGGTCGCATTGGTCATGACGGACATGGATGCACTCTCCTTTTCGGGTGTGCTCGTTCCTGCAGGTCACCGCCCGTCGCGCACGTTAGCGGGCACGCAGGGCGGGGTCGGTGCGCCCGGCCGCACACGGCGCGCCGCGGTCATGCGGCGGCCCTGTGTGCCAGGGCGGGAGCTGGGCGGGCCCGGGCGTGCCGGCGGCATGCCGACACGGCTCGGGGGTGGAACGGCGGATAACGGGGGTTGTTCGGCGGCGCTTGTCCGGACGGGTCGAATACCGCGGTGGTCGGTTGGTGCGGCGGGTCGGCCAGGGGGCTCGGTCGTGTCGAGAGCGGCGGACAGGGCGGCGTGCGGCGGTCAGCGGCCCGGTGTGCGGGCGGAGCGGAACGCGGACAGTGCCGGGGCGGGAACAGTGCGGGACCGGGGCCTACAGCGCGGATCGGAGCCGAACAGGGGCGGCCGGGCCCGGCGGTTACCGGTGGCGGCGGGGCTCGGGCCGAACAGGGGGCCGGCACAGGGGCGGGTTCGGGCGCAGACCGGGACCTGGTCACCAGGTTCGTGACACACGTGCGGTGAAATCCGGAAAGCGGCAAGAACGCGGATCGGCCGGTTCGGCGAGTCGGCGGGCGCACGCGCAGGGCGGCGCCGGCCACCGGTGGTCAGCGGCGCGGCGGGGAACCCAGCCGGCCGCGAAGGCAGAGGATACCGGCGGTGCCGCGGCGCACTCCGACAGTGGTCTGGGGCCGACGCGAGGTCGGACGGAACCGGGGCCGCAAGAACATGTTTTCGAGCATGGGCTTCGCGGTCGCGGATTGTCAACCCTGCCCGGCGGCCGGCGGTACCCCGGAGATTCCGACCTGTGATAGGGAGCGGGAACCGCTGAGCGCCGCGGTGCGTTACGTTAACGGCACACCCGTCACGCCCTGGAAAGGCTTGCGCAGACATGCGGATGAGGAGTTCGAACCCCGTTCTCAAACGGGCTATGCGGTCCGGCCAGGCCGGCTACGGCCAACAGCCGTACGGCCAGGGCGCGCCGTATCAGGGATACCAGCAGCCGTACCCGCAAACGGGCCACGGCTACCCCCAGCCCGGATACGGCCCCCAGCCCCCCTCCCCGGCGGAGCGGCTGACCATCGACGACGTCGTTGTGCGCACCGCGATGACCCTGGGCATGGTCGTACTGACCGCCGTACCCACCTACTTCCTGGCCGTCGCCGGCAACCCGCTGGCGATGGGCCTGGCACTGATCGGCGCCATCAGCGCGCTGGTCCTCGGACTGGTGATCGCCTTCCGCCAGTCCACCAACCCGGTGCTGATCCTGCTCTACGGCGCCCTTGAGGGCCTGCTTGTCGGCGGCATCAGCGGCATCTTCGAGATGTCGCTGATGGCGCAGAACGGCTCCGCGATGGGCTCGCTGGTCACCCAGGCGGTGTTCGGCACCCTGATCACCGCCGGCGCGGTGCTGGCGGTCTACCGCTTCCGGATCATCCGGGTCACCAACACCTTCGTGAAGGTGGTCACCGCCGCGGCGGTGGGCCTGCTGGTCCTGCTGATGGTGAACTTCCTGGCGTCGATGTTCATCCCGGGCGGTTTCGGGCTGCGCGAGCCCTCGCTACTGGGCCTGGGTATCTCGGCACTGGCGGTCACCCTGGCCGCGGCCATGCTGATGATCGAGTTCCGCCAGGTCGAGGACGCCATGAACATGGGCCTGCCGCGCAAGTTCGCCTGGCAGCTCGCGTTCGGTATGACCGTGACCCTGGTATGGCTCTACATCGAGATCCTGCGGATGCTGTGGATCCTGAAGTCGCTCTTCAGCGAGTAGCGCCCGACCCCCGCCCGTGCGGCCGCGCCGCACGGGCACTCAAGACAACAGCGCCCCGCCCGGTCGATCCGGGCGGGGCGCTGCCGTGCTGTGGCGCGCCGCGCGGGCGGTGGGTCGCGGCTGACATCAGCTACGCGGGTTCGGGACGGGCGTGCGGTTGCGGCGCCGCCGGTCGTACTCCTGGACGATCGCCTGGGCGTAGCCGTGGCTGAGGTTGTACTCGTCGGCCAGCCAGTTGGAGCGTTCCAGGCAGCGGGTGAGGCCGGGGCCCTGTTCCAGAGTGTCGAACCACTCGCTGAGTTCGCGGCCGGTGACGGTCGGGATCCGGGCGATAAGCTGCGCGTGCGTCTCCGGCGAGTGGGTTACCGACATTGGCACCTCCGTTGGGTGGGTGGCACTTACCTGCGAGACTGCATCAGGATCACGGTTTGGACAAGACCTGGAACTGGTCTTTTACGGCCCGTTTTGTCGGTCGTCCGTCCCGGTTTCGTCACGCGCAGTTCGCTTCGGTGCCACCCGCGGCGCGCAATTGCGTCCGTGCCGCGGTTGTATGCCGCGGGTGGCGTGTGCAGGAGGTACACCGGTGCGGTACGCCGCACGGACGCTCGCCCCGCCCCGCAGTCTCGCCGCCGCTTCCGCGCGGCGATGGGAATCAGCTCAGCCGCTCGAACACCGCGGCCATGCCCTGCCCGCCGCCCACGCACATGGCCTCCAGGCCGAAGGTCTTGTCGTGGAAGTCGAGGCCGTTGAGCAGGGTGGTGGTGATCCGGGCGCCGGTCATGCCGAAGGGGTGGCCGACCGCGATCGCGCCGCCGTTGACGTTGAGTTGGCCGTCGATGTCGATGCCCAGGTCGTCGGCCGACGGCAGCACCTGCGCCGCGAAGGCCTCGTTGATCTCGACCAGGTCGATATCGCTCATGCCCATGTTCGCCCGGGCCAGCGCCTGGCGCGACGCCGCGACCGGTCCCAGCCCCATGACCTCCGGCGACAGCGCACTGACCCCGGTCGAGACGATGCGCGCGATAGGGGTCAGCCCCAGCTGGGCGGCCTTGGTGTCGCTCATCACGACCACGGCGGCGGCGCCATCGTTGAGCGGGCAGCAGTTGCCCGCGGTGACCGTGCCGTCGGGGCGGAAGACCGGCTGCAGCTCGGAGACCTTCTCATAGGTGGTGCCGCGGCGCGGGCCGTCGTCGGTATCGGCGACGCCGCCGTCGGGCAGGGTCACCGGCGAGATCTCCCGGGCGAAGAACCCGTTGTCGATGGAGCGTTCGGCCCGGTTCTGCGAGCGCACGCTGAATTCGTCTTGGCGCCGGCGCGAGACGCCGCGGACCTGGGCGACGTTCTCGGCGGTCTGGCCCATGGCGATGTAGACGTCGGGCAGTTGGCCGTCCTCGCGCGGGTCGCGCCAGGTCGGGGCGCCGCCCTCGGCGCGTTTGGCGGTGCGTTCCTCGGCGTCGGCGAACGCGGGGTTCTGGGTTTCGGGCAGGGAGTCGCTGTTGCCCTTGGTGAACCGGCTGACCATTTCCACGCCGGCCGAGACGAACACGTCGCCCTCGCCGGCCTTGATGGCGTGGTAGGCCATGCGGGTGGTCTGCAGCGATGAGGAGCAGTAGCGGGTCACCGTTGTGCCGGGGACGGTGTCGAGGCCGAGCTGTACCGCGACGACGCGGGCCAGGTTGAAGCCCTGTTCGCCGCCGGGCAGCCCGCAGCCCAGCATGAGGTCGTCGATCGTCGCCGGGTCGAGCTGGGGGACCTTGGCCAGCGCGGCCGAGATGATCTGCGCGGTGATGTCGTCGGGGCGGATGTCCTTGAGGGAGCCTTTGAAGGCGCGTCCGATGGGGGATCGCGCGGTCGCGACGATGACGGCTTCGGGCATGTCCGCGGCCTTTCTGGTACGAGGCGGTTACCGACCAGTAGGTCGGCTGCGATACCCGACGTTAACCTGTCGCGGAGCTTCCGCTCACCTCCGGGGCCGTATCGGCGGGCGGTTCGCCGGGTTCACCCGGTTCGGCGGGTGTATTCCGGCTGCTACCCGCCGCCGCGGTGGTGCTACCGCCGCCCGCCGACTCAGCGGCCGGCTCGGCGGCCGGCTCAGCGGCCGGTTCTGCGGCGGTCTGCTCGCGCGAGTCGGCACCCCACGGCCGCCGGATGAGCGCGGCCCAGCGGCCCCGCGAACCGCGTTCGCGCCCGCCCACGCGGGCCCGGCTGACCTCGCTGCCTTCGGTCTCGGCCGCTTGGGCGGCGGCGCGGTGCACCGGCAGCACACCCTCGTCGGGATCGGGCTCGGGGTCTTCGGCGGCCGGCGGCAGCAGGCCCAGCGCCGAGCACGCCGAAGGCAGTACCGCGGCGGCGGCGTAGGCGTAGCCCTCGGCGGAGGGGTGGAAGCGGTCGGGGCCGAACAACTCGTCGGGCCGGGCCAGAAAGTCGGCGGCGAGCAGGTTGCCGAGCGATACCGTCCGGCCGCCCTCTTCGACGACCGCGATGGTCTGCGCAGCGGCGAGCTGGCGCGAGGCGCGGCGGGCGATGGCACGCAGCGGCTGGCCGATCGGCTGGATGGTGCCCAGGTCGGGGCAGGTGCCTACGACCACGGCGCTGCCTGCACCGACCAGTTCGCGAACGACCTCGCGCAGGTGGCGCACTGACTCGGCCGGGCGCAACCGGTGGATGACGTCGTTGGCGCCGATGAAGATGACCGCCAGGTCCGGCGGGCGCTTGCGCAGTTTCTCCAACTGCGTGTGCAGGCCGGCCGAGGTGGCGCCGACCCGGGCGACCCTGCGCAGCCGCACCGGCCGGTCGGCGACCGCGGCGATGCCCGAGGCGAGCATGCTGCCCGGTGTGTGGGCGGCATCGGCGACGGCGAAACCCACCGCGGTGGAATCGCCCAGCATTGCGACCGAGACCGGATCGCCCTCGCCGTGGCCGTATACGCCGTTGACCCGGGGCGCCTTCCACTCGGTGAATCCGACCGCTTTCACCGCCAATCGCGCTTGCAGGTACAGCAGGCCGACCGTGGTGGCTCCCACCAGGGTCAACCCGCCGCCACCGAACGCCGTGGCCGTGGCGATCCTTCTGGCGCTTGCCGCGCGCAGCACCATCTCCGCCTCCCTGAATCCAGCGGTGGTCATCGCGACCCGCCGGTCCGGCACTGGGCCGGCCCCGGCCGGTGCGGATCGGCCGGCGCCGCGGCAGTGCTGCCTCGCGACCGCAGCGGGCGTCTTGCGGGTACCCGCTGGAGGAACGGCGGCCCTGCCGATGAATGTTCCCGTTTGCGGAGCCGTTCACATGCTGTGCCTCACAGCGCTTCCGGTGTGTCATCGGGCCTTCAGCCGGTCGGCGGGGGCTACCCGGCGGGGTATGTACCGCATGGCGCACCGCCGGTTTGTCCCGATCGCCGCGGGCGCATTGCGGGTGCGGCCGGTTACAGTCGGGGCAGCGGCCGCCTGCCCCGGTAATGCGGGCGCGGCGGCCGGGCGACGGTGCTGCGGCGAGAGGGGCTCGGCAATGCGGGTGCACAACACGTTGATCGATCTGGTCGGAGACACCCCGCTGCTGCGGCTGAACAAGGTCACCAGCGGGCTCGCGCCCGCGGTCCTGGCCAAGGTCGAGTACTTCAACCCCGGCGGGTCGGTCAAGGACCGGATCGCCCTGCGGATGGTCGAAAACGCCGAGAAGAGCGGCGAGCTGCGCCCGGGCGGCACGATCGTCGAGCCCACTTCCGGCAACACCGGTGTGGGGCTGGCCATCGTGGCCGCCGAGAAAGGCTACCGCTGCGTGTTCGTCTGCCCCGACAAGGTCGGCAACGACAAGCTCGCGGTGCTGCGCGCCTACGGTGCCGAGGTCGTGGTCTGCCCCACCACGGTCGCCCCCGACCACCCCGACTCCTACTATTCGGTCTCCGACCGCATGGCCCAGAGCATTCCCGGCGCTTGGAAGCCCGACCAGTACGCCAACAGCGCCAACCCGGAGTCCCACTACCGCACCACAGGGCCGGAGATCTGGGAGCAGACCGAAGGGCGGGTCACCCATTTCGTCGCCGGTATCGGCACCGGCGGCACGATCACCGGCGCCGGGCGCTACCTCAAGGAGGCGTCGGAGGGCCGGGTCAAGATCATCGGCGCCGACCCCGAGGGCTCGGTGTACTCAGGGGGCAGCGGACGGCCCTATCTCGTCGAAGGCGTGGGCGAGGACATCTGGCCCGAGACCTACGACCCAGCGGTCTGCGACGAGGTCATCGCGGTCAGCGACAAGGAGTCGTTCCTGATGACCCGCCGCCTGGCCCGCGACGAGACCCTGCTGGTCGGCGGCTCCTGCGGGCTGGCGGTGGTCGCGGCGCTGCGCGTGGCGGAGCGGGCCGGGCCCGACGACGTCATCGTCGTGCTGCTGCCCGACGGCGGCCGCGGCTACCTGGGCAAGATCTTCAACGACGAGTGGATGGCCGACTTCGGGTTCCTCGCCGAGGAGACCGAGGAACCCACCGCCGGCGACGTGCTCGCCGCCAAGGGCCGCGCCCTGCCCGAGTTCGTGCACATCCACCCGCACGAGACCGTCGGCACGGCGGTGGCGATCATGCGCGAGTACGGCGTATCGCAGCTTCCGGTGATGAAGGAGGAACCGCCGGTCATGGCCGCCGAGGTGGTGGGCGCCATCGCCGAGCGCGACGTGCTCGACGCGCTGTTCCACCAGCGGGCGCGGATGGAGGAGCCGGTCGAGCAGCACATGGGCGCCGCGCTGCCGGTGGCCGGATCCGGTGAGCCCGTCAGCCGGTGCGTGGAGCTGCTGCAGCAGGCGGGTGCCGTGGTGGTGCTGATGGACGGCAAGCCCTCGGGCGTGCTGACCCGGCAGGACGTGCTGGCCCACCTCTCCGGCTGAGGGGTGCGGCGCGGGCGCGGCGCGCGCGGAAAAGTGGATATTCTGGGGCATCTCCCGATTACCGGCCAGTAGATTTGGGGATGCGGGTGTCACGACTGCTGTCCTGGGTGCTGCGCGGGCTGTGGTCATGGGCGCGGCGCCACGCCGATATCCGCTCCGGCACACGCGCCGCGCGCCGGTTCGCCGCCTACGGCCCGGGGACCTCGATCGCGTTCCCGCCCGCGACCATCTTCGGCGAAGGCTGGATCGCGCTGGGCGCGCACACGCTGCTGGGCGCCGACATCACGCTGACCGCCGGCATGGTGCCCGGCCAGGCCCTGGAATCGGCCGGCCCCCTGGTGCGCATCGGCGACGGCTGCACCATCGGGCGCGGTTCGCACGTGGTGGCCCACCGCTCCATCGAGTTGGGCGACGACGTGTTCACCGGGCCCTACGTCTACATCACCGACCAGAACCACGTCTACGCCGACGTCGAGGTCCCGGTCGGCCGCCAGTGGCCCGCCGACGCCCCGGTACGTATCGAAGACGGCACCTGGATCGGCGCCAACGCCATCGTGCTGCCCGGCGTGCACCTGGGCCGCAACTGCGTGGTCGCCGCCGGCACGGTGGTGCGGCCCGGCGACTACCCCGACCACAGCGTGGTGGCCGGAATCCCCGGCCGGGTGGTGCGCCGCTACGACCCCGAAACCGGCTGGGTGCCGCCGCTGCGCGCGGCCGAGCACGCGCCCGCGGGCGCCGACCAGCCGGCCGGGCTGGACGGCGGCTGGATGGCGGCGCCGCCCGAGGTGTGAGCACACGCCGGCGGCGCCAGGCTCACGCGGGCGGTTCGCGCACCAGCGCGCCGGGAACGGTCCCGCTCATCCTGCAGCGCGGCCGGTGCCGCCGCCGGTGCCCGGGCCGTCGGGTGCAGGCGGGCCGGGCCGCGGTGCCGCCGCCGAGCGTGTCGCCACCAGCGCACCGCCCGCCCACAGCAGGTCGGCGGCCGTCATGATCAGCCGCGAGAGAGCAGCGACGACCAGCGCCGAACCGGGGTCGAGCACCGGCGCCAGGCCCACCAGCAGCACCAACTCGCGCACACCCAGCCCCGCAGGGGCGAAGACCACCAGGATGCCCAGCGTCCAGGCCAGCGCGTAGGCCCCGGCGGCGGCCGGCAGCGCCCTGGGGTCCTGGCCGGCGCCCGCGGCGGCCGCGAGCAGCCACACGTGCAGCGACATCGGCACCCAGGCCAGCAAGGACCAGCCCAGTGCGGCGGCCATGCCGCGGCCCGAAACGTGCTCCAGTTCGGTATCCCGGACCGGCCGCCCGTCTGCACCGCCGCCCGCGGCGCCCCGTATGCGGCGTGCGCGGCGGGCCAGGCGCAGAGTCGCGTGGATGAGCGCGGTCACCACCCGCGGATGCAGCGCCGCCAGCAGCACCGGCGCGAGCACCAGCACCCACCACCACCGCCGCGCGGCATCGGCGCTGGCGAACGGCAGGGTGGCCGCGGCCACCGCCAGGTTCACGGTCAGGGTGACCGCCACCGCGAGCACGGTCGCGGCGATGCCCCGCTGCCGGGGCACCCGGTGGTCGCGGGCCAGCTCCACCTGCGCCACGAACGCCCACACCGAGCCCGGCAGATACTTGCCCAGCTGGCCGAGGAACATCACCCGCGCCGCTGTGCCCACCGGCAGCCGCGAACCGAGATCGGCCAGGACCGCGCGCCAGGCCATCAGCTGCGCACCCAGCCCGGCCAGCGCAGCCAGGGCGGATACGGCCAGGGCCCACGGCGACAGCGCCACCAGCGCGTCGCGCGCCTCGCCCCACCTGCTGTACAGCGCAGCCCCGGCGCAGGCCAGCACGACCGCGACGACGGCCAGGCGCACCCACCGGTTGGCACGAAGGCGGTTCAGCACCCCGCCAGCGTAGCCGCCGCACCGCCCGCCGGCTGCGCTCGCCGCCGCCAGTGGGCCTCACTCATCCGGGTGCGAGACCGCTGAGGAAGGCCTCGACCGCTTCGGCAACGGCCTCGGGGCGGGCGATGTGGGCGGGGCGCGCGGAGTCCAGGCCCCGGCAGGTGCGGTCCCCGGCTCCGGTGGACAGTTCGTGGGCCGCCTGCGCGGCCAGGAACTCGCTGAAGCGGGCGGGGGCGCCCGGGATCTGCGGCAGCGGGCGGCGTGCCACCAGGCTCAGCAGCGGCGCCCGGAGGCCGGCGGTGAGCGTTTCGGTGTCGTAGGCGATCAGGTCGGCGTAAAGCGCCCGCAGCACGCGCGGCTCCGGGCGCAGCGAGACCAGGCCCTGCGTACACACGGCCGAGCGCAGCGCTCCGGATTCCAGCACCCCGCCGGGCAGCCCGAAAGCGCCGAACCGGTAGCTCGCCAGCAACCGGTCGAATACCTCGGGCGGCATCGGCGAGGCCGCCGCCGCCATCTGGTCGACGATGAAGGTGTGGCAGGCCGCGGCACCGGCGGCCGCCGCAGCGGCACCGAGCCCGAGGCGCTCGGTGAGGACCGCGGCCCGCGGCGAGCCGTAGGCGTCGATGCCCACTGCCGCGGTCAGGCCGGTGCGCCGGGTCGCGAACAGCGCGGCCACGGCCCCGCCCAGGTCGTGGCCCACCACCACCGGGGCGCGCAGCTCGAAGTGCTCCACCACGCGCTCCAGGTCGGCCAGGTGGCCTTCGACCGTCGCAGGCCCGTCGCCGGAGCGGCCGTGACCGCGCTGGTCGAAGGCATAGACCGCGCGGTGCGGCGCGAGGAGCGCGGCCACCGGCTCCCACTCCTCCACGCTGCCGCCCAGTCCGTGCAGCAGCACCAGCGGTGCCCGGGGCTGCGCAGCACCGCCGCCGCGTCCGCGCACTGCGAGGGGCGGGGAGCCGCCGCCGCCCTCGATCACGGCGTCCCAGGGCGGCGCTGTCGCCGTTTCCATCGGCTTCCTCCTGCATCGCCCGCAGTACGGGGCGCCGCGCCGCCTGCTCGTCGGCGGCGATTAGCCGTGACGCTAACCAGCGCCGCTGGCGCGCCGCTGACAGATCGCTGATGCCGCGCCACGCGCTGCTGTCGCACCGCCCGGCGGCTGCTCGGGTGCACTCGGCGTAGGCTGTGGCGCGTGGGTATGCCCGATCTCGTCGCCTTCGCCGGTCACCAAGTCCATGTCTGCCGCTACCGCGAGGCCAATGCGCTACTGCGGTGGCTGGGTCCCGATCTGCGCGGGCAGACCGTGCTGGACGTCGCGGGAGGCGACGGCTACTGGGCGGCCCAGGCCCGGCGGCGCGGCGCCAACGCCGTCTCCGTCGACCTCGCGCGCACCAAGATGCTGCGCGGTGCCCAGCTGCGCCACGCCCCCGCGCTCGTCGAGGGCGACGCGCTGCGGCTGCCGCTGCGCGGAGCCTCGGTCGACCGGGTGCTGTCCATCTGCGCCATCGAGCACTTCGACGACGGCCCGGCCGCCTTGGGCGAGATGGCGCGGGTGCTCAAGCCCGGCGGCGAACTGGTGATGTCGGCCGACTGCCTGTCCCGGCGCGAGCGCTGGCCGCACCTGTTCGCCGAGCACAGCCGCCGCTACCACGTGAAACGCACCTACACCCACGAATCGCTGACCGGCCTGCTCGGCGCAGCAGGCCTGGAGGTGCTCGAACACAGCTACCAGTTCCGCGGTGCCCTGGCCGAACGCACCTACCTGTCGGTCTCGGCCCGCGGCGGCCGGGTCGGCTTCAACGCCGCCGCCCCGCTGGTGCCGCTCATCGCGCTGGGCGATTCTCGCAGCCCCAACACCCGCGGCAGCATCGTGCTCATCCGCGCCCGCAAAACGGCCGCCGATCCGGGCCGAGAACAGAGCTGAGGGCAGGCCGAGCATCCGGGCCGCAGCGGTTCCCGACACACCACCCGGCCTATCGGGCGGGGCGGGCTGGGACGGTGCGCGGGTACCGCCGTATCGTGCGGCACATGACTCGTGCTGGAGATGCCGGTAACCGGAGCACCGAACCCGCCCCCGCACCCTCGGCCATGCGCCGCGCGTTGGCCCGTGCCCGCGATGGCAAGACGCTGGACCCGGCCGAAGCCGAGGTCCTGCTGCACGCCCGCGGCGACGACCTGGAAAAGCTGTGCGGCCACGCCTCCCGGGTACGTGACGCCGGCCTGGAAGCCGCCGGGCGCCCCGGCGTCATCACCTACAGCCGGAAGGTGTTCATCCCGCTCACCCGGCTGTGCCGCGACCGCTGCCACTACTGCACCTTCGCCACCGCGCCCGGCCACCTCGACTCGCCCTACCTTTCGCCCGACGAGGTGCTGGAGATCGCCCGCCAAGGCGCCGCAATGGGCTGCAAGGAGGCGCTGTTCACCCTCGGGGACCGGCCCGAGGACCGCTGGCGCCAGGCCGGCCAGTGGTTGGACGAACGGGGCTACGAGGACACGCTCTCCTACGTCCGCGCCATGGCGATCATGGTCCTGGAGGAGACCGGGCTGCTGCCCCACCTCAACCCCGGCGTGCTGAGCTGGTCGGACTTCCAGCGGCTCAAGCCGGTCGCGCCCTCCATGGGCATGATGCTGGAGACCACCTCCGAACGGTTGTTCACCGAGCGCGGCCAACCGCACTACGGCAGTCCCGACAAGGACCCCGCGGTGCGGGTGCGCGTCCTTGAGGACGCCGGCCGCTGCACCGTGCCGTTCACCACCGGGATCCTCATCGGCATCGGCGAAACGATGGCCGAGCGCGCCGACTCCGTCTTCGCCATGCGCCGGGCCGCACGCGAGTACGGCGCGGTCCAAGAGGTCATCGTGCAGAACTTCCGGGCCAAGCCCGACACAGCGATGATGCACCGCCCCGATGCCGAACTGGCCGAGCTGGCCGCCACCGTCGCCGTCACCCGGCTGGTCATGGGTGCAAAAGCGCGCGTGCAGGCACCGCCCAACCTCATCGGCGACCAGTACGCGCTCATGCTGCGCGCCGGGATCGACGACTGGGGCGGGGTGTCCCCGCTAACCCCCGACCACGTCAACCCGGAGCGCCCCTGGCCGCAGATCGATGAGCTCGCTGAGCGCACCTCCGAATCCGGGTTCCGGCTGCGCGAACGGCTGACCGTCTACCCCGAGTACGTGCTCCAGGGCGAGCCGTGGCTGGACCCGCGGGTGGCGGGCCACGTCGCCGCGCTCGCAGAGCCCGGTACCGGCCTGGCCCGCGAGGACGCCGAGGTTGTCGGCCGCCCTTGGCAGGAGCCCGAACCCGGGCAGGTGGCCGGCGGGCGCACCGACCTGCACACCGCCATCGACACAGAAGGCCGCACCACCGAGCGCCGCGGCGACTTCGACGCCGTCTACGGCGACTGGGAGCAGCTGCGCGAGCGCCTGCCCCGCCCGGCGCTGGGCGCCGGTGCGCCGCGCCGTTTCGACCCCGAGATCCGCGCCGCTCTGTCCCACGCCGAGCGCGACCCTGCAGGGCTGACCGACGAGGAGTCGCTGGCGCTGCTGCACGCCCACGGCGAGGAGTTGGAGGAACTGGCGGGCCTGGCCGACGCCGTACGCCGCGACACGGTCGGCGACGCGGTGACCTTCGTCGTCACCCGCAACATCAACTTCACCAACGTCTGCTACACCGGTTGCCGGTTCTGCGCCTTTGCGCAGCGCCGCAGCGACGCCGACGCCTACACGCTCTCCCTGGACCAGGTGGCCGACCGCGCCGCCGAAGCCTGGGAGGCCGGTGCCAGCGAGGTGTGCATGCAGGGCGGCATCCACCCCGACCTGCCCGGCACCGCCTACTTCGACCTCGCCCGAGCGGTCAAGGAGCGCACGCCCGGCATGCACGTGCACGCCTTCAGCCCGATGGAGGTCGTCAACGGCGCCGCGCGCACCGACACTTCCGTGCGCGCGTGGCTGGAGCGGGCGCACGAGGCGGGGGTCGACTCGCTGCCGGGCACCGCCGCCGAGATCCTGGACGACGACGTCCGCTGGGTGCTGACCAAGGGCAAGCTGCCCGCCTCGGCCTGGGTGGACGTGGTCACCACTGCCCACGACCTGGGCATCCCCACAACCTCGACGATGATGTACGGCCACGTGGACACCCCCGAGCACTGGGTCGCCCACATCAAGCTGCTGCGTTCGCTCCAGCAGCGCTCGCTGGAGCGCAACGGGCGGCCTGGCTTCACCGAGTTCGTACCGCTGCCGTTCGTGCACACCAGCGCGCCGATCTACCTGGCGGGGCTGGCGCGCACCGGGCCGACCGTGCGCGAGAACCGGGCGGTGCATGCGCTGGCGCGGCTGCTGCTGCACGGCAGCATCGACAACATCCAGTGCTCCTGGGTGAAACTGGCCGAGGAAACCTGCAGGCAGCTGCTCACCGGCGGGGTCAACGACATGGGCGGGACACTGATGGAGGAGACCATCAGCCGCATGGCCGGCTCTGACAACGGATCGTTCAAGACGATCGGTGACATCCGCGCCCTGGTCGAGCCGACCGGCCGCCCGCTGCGCCAGCGCACCACGCTGTACGGGGAGGTCCCGCCCGAGCGCCGCGAGATCGCCGAGGCCAACGACGGTGTGGCCGCGAGCATCCGCGGGGTGCAGCTGCCCGTCGTCTGATCTGCCTGGTGCCTGGTGCCTGGTGCCTGGTGCCTGGTGCCTGGTGCCTGGTGCCTGGAGGCCGTCAGCCGTCGGCCGCCGCATGCCCGCGGCGGTCGGCGGCCTCCGCCGGGCCGGGTGCCGAGCAGCCGCCCGCTCGGCACCCGCTCCGCAGGGGTCGCGCCCCTGGCCGCCTGCATCCGCGGCCCCGGCCACGGCCCTGTCCCCGGGCGATCCCGCGCGCCCGGTTCGCCGGCTCACACCCGCGCCGCGTCGTGCTGCGCACTCCCGCGAACGCCCGCGCGCCCGCCTGCGCGGCGGTTGTGTACGTCCCGCTGTCCGCGCCGCCGCAACTGCCACACTCGCCTGACCAGGGCCGGTAACGCTTTTTCCCCTTGCCGCCAAGTACCAGAGAACGCAGGGACCGATAAGCAACCGGAAGGCGGCGAGCATGCTGAAAGAGGAGCCAAGTGGCAGGTGACAACACCAAGCGCGCAGGCCCTCGTGAGGCGGCGCGCGACCCCGAGAAATTCGAGGAGTTCTACCGGCGGCACATCGACGCGGTCACGCGGTTCGTTGCGCGGCGGGTCGACAACCCGCATACCGCAGCCGATCTCACCGCCGACGTGTTTCTAGCGGTCATCGACTCCGCGCACACCTTCCGTCCTGAACGGGGCAACGAGTCCGCATGGCTGTTCGGGATCGCGCGCAACGTGGTCTCGGCCGAATACAGGCGGGCCGCGCGCGAGGCCGATACCGGCAGCCGGATCGCAGGGCGCCGGCTGCTGGAGCCCGACGACATCGCCCGCTTGGAGGACCGCATCCTCGCCGAGGACCATGCGAGCCGGCTCCTGCGGTCGATGGCCGATCTACCCGAGGGCGAACGGCAGGTAATCGAGCTGGTCGCGGTCGATGGGCTCACCGTCACCGAGGCCGCCGCAGCGTTGGGCATCCGCAAGGTCACCGCGCGCGTGCGGCTGTACCGGGCGCGCAAGGTACTGAGCGAGCGCGCCCGCCAAACCGCGCAATCCCCGCAGCCCGCGGCACCCCAGCAGATGGCAGCAACCCGCGCGACCGGGGATACGCCGGTCCGGATTTAGGCAGTAGGGGAGAACACCATGCAGGACAAAAAGGCCCGGTTCGAGGACCGGCTGCTCAGCGAACTGAAGAGGGAGGTCGCACTCAACGCGGCCCAGGAGCACCACGCGGCGCGCAGCCAGGACCGATCAGCGCTGGGGCGCCTGGTGACCATGCCGCGCGTTGGCATGGCACTGGCGGGTTGCGCAGCCGTGGCGGCGGGTTTCGTGCTCGTGCCGGGCGGGGGCGCCTCGCCGGCCTACGCGGTCGAGGAGAAACCCGACGGCACGGTGCGGGTAGAGCTGCAGGAACTCTCGCTCGACAAGAGCGAACAGCAGAAACTCGCCGCTGACCTGCGGGACCATGGGGTTGTCGTTGAGATCCGCAACCCCGAAACCGGCACCCGCTGCAACCCTGCGCAGCAGGAGGGCGGCATCACGTTCCTGCGCGGCACCGGGCAGGAAGTCCCGCCGGAGGACACCGCCAATGCCGAGGCCATGAAGGTCGACAAGGCGGAACTTGCCGATAACCCCGAAAAGGGCAAGCCCTTCGGCGGCAAGGACGGCCCTTGGAACATCCTGCTGAAGGGCGATAACTCGCTGGTCATGGAGAACATCGTGCGGGCCGAGGGCGAGCCGCACATTTCCTCCTTCTATGTCGTCAACGGCGCTCCGGAACCCTGCGTCCCGCTGTCCGTCGACGAGGTCAACCCCCTCGGTGCCGAACCCGGCAAGCCGGCAGCGGACCAGCCCGAGTCCGGCGGGTCGCAGGCGGGAGAGACGGACCCGCAGGACACCGAGTCCCTCGACCCGTCGGACCCGGCTGATTTCAAGCCCGGCAGCCCGGCGGAGGAACTGCCGGAGTCCAGCAAGGCGACGGCCGGCGACCCGGATCAGTCCGACCGGTAGGAGCGGGCCGCTAGGAGAGCGCCGGCAGGCGAGAGGGTGCGGCGGCGGGGGATAACCGGATCCGCCGCACCCTCAACGGGGGCCCGGTCCAGGCAGGGCGCCGGGGTACCGGCGGGACCGGGCGGGGCGGTGCATGGTGGGAGGCGGGTGGATTGAGCGGGCAGCCGGTTGGGGCGGGCCGGTGGTGGCGGGCCCGACAGTGGCCGGTCCCGGCGCGGGGGATGCCGGGACCGGCCACCTACTCCGGCAGGGTCAGGGCCGGACACCTCGGCTGCAGTTTGCGCGGCGCGGCGGCTGCGGCCGACCCGCTAGCTGGTTCAGCCGGTCCCGAGCCGGCCGCTGATCGCGTTGGCGAATGCGTAGCCGTTCGTGGCGTCCCAGTTGATCGACCACGTCATCACACCGCCGATCGGCCCGTAGGGCTCGCTCGGGGCGAAGGAACCGCAGTTCTGCCCCTGTTCGAGGCAGTCCAGGGCACGGATCACATTGTCGGGCGACTGGTAGCCGCTGCCTGCCGCGGCAGGGGTGGCGGGCAGACCCAGGCCCACCTGGTCGGGGCGCAGCCCGAGCTCGACCTGGATACAGGCTTGGGCGGTCAGGAAGTCGACCGTGCCGCTGTTGTAGACCTGGTCGTCGCAGCCCAGCATCGAGCCGGAGTTGTAGTACTGCATGTTGACGATGGTCAGGATGTCGCCGATGTTCTGGGCGAGCTGGTAGTACGAGTGGCTCGGGCCCTGCATGTCGAGGGTCTGGGGCGCCATGGTGATGATCAGGTCCGATCCGGCCTTCTCATGCAGCGAGCGCAGCGCCTCTTCCATGTACTGGGCGTTCAGCCCGTGTTCGAGGTCGACATCGATGCCGTCGAACCCGAACTCCTGCATCAGCGCGTAGGCGGAGTCGGCGAAGTTGGCCGCCTGGGTGGAGTTGGTGATATCCACGTGGCCGTTCTGGCCGCCGATCGACAGCACCACCTTGCGGCCTTCGGCCTGGGCCGCTGCCACATCGTCCTTGAACTGCTGGTTGGTGTAGCCGCCCAGCTCGCCGCTTGCGACATCGAAGGTGATGCCGCCGGGGGTGTTCGCCTGGTTGCCGGCGAATGCCACCGCGATCATGTTGTACGAGGACGGCACCTCGCTGATCGGCATGGTGGTCGAGCCGTTGCTGAAATTGTGCCAGTAACCGGTGAGCCACTGGCCCTCTGCTGCGGTCTCGCTCTGGGCGACGGGTTCGACCGATTCGCCCCGCGATCCGGCGAGCATGCCAGGGGCGTACGCCGCCGCCATGCCGAGGGTGGACAGCACGGCTGCGCCGGCCAGCGCGGCCGAGAGCCGCGGGAATCGCGCGAAGGGGCCGGCAAGCCGGCCGCGGCGCGTGTGTCGGGTGTGTCGGGGAGCGTTCACGAAAGGGGGCTCCTTCCAGGTGTCCTGCGTCCGTGAGCGGGGGTAAGGGACGCAAACCCGGTGCATGCGGGCCGGGCTCGCTCTCAGTGTTCGGATCCGCACCTGAAGTGTTAAGAAACCTAAGAGTTCTGCCGTGGCCCGTCAACCCGATCTGGAAGCATTATTTCCAAAAGCGTTGGGTTTTATCCCGGCCGCCGAACGGCTCGCCGGAGCCCGCCCTGGACACGGCCGGGCCTACGGGCGCGACGGCTGTGGTCGGAGTGATGCGGGATAAGCGGCGGGGGCGGCCGCACCCATTGCAGACCGTGACCGGTGGCCGTGAGCCTGCCGGTGCGGGTTTCGCAGAACGGACCGGGAAGCGGGGGGCCGGAATCCGCCGGGGCGCGCGGCAAGCTGGGTGTCGGTTCGGGTGATAGTGCAGAAATGCCCAGATTCAATGCTGGATTTGGGCATTACTGCACTATCGCCGCCCACTGGTCGATCCGAGGCGAGGTCGATAATCGTTTTGAAGCTTCGCTCGCACATGCCTGCCGATACCACGACAAAGTCTCAACCGTTGTTTCAACGATAGCTTGAGGGTATGAAACTTGGTATCGCAGACGCCGCCCATGCCGTCGACCCAGCCACCGTGATGGGGCTGCTCCCGCTCCGGCCGCGGTTGCTCGCCCTCGGCGAGCCCACCCACGGCGCAGACGCTCTACTCGAACTGCGCAACGATCTCTTCCGGAAACTTGTCGAGCAGGAGGGCTACCGGACGATCGCCCTGGAAAGCGACTGCATGATGGGTCTGGCCGTGGACGACTACGTCACCTCCGGCACCGGCACCCTCGACGGCGCCATGGAGCACGGCATCAGCCACGAGTGGGGCGCCTTCGCGGGCAACCGCGAACTCGTGCGCTGGATGCGGGCGTACAACGACGGCCGGCCCGCGTCGCAGCAGGTCCGCTTCGCCGGGTTCGACGGCCCTCTGGAGATCACCGGCGCTGCAAGCCCTCGCCAGGCCCTCACCGCGCTCCGCGCCTACCTCGCAGCCCGGGTCGACTCCGGCCTGCTGCCCTGCACCGCCGAGACACTCGACCGCCTGCTCGGCGCCGACGACCAGTGGACCGACCCCGCCGCGATGCTGGACCCCGCCCAATCGGCCGGGCGGAGCCCCGAAGCCAACGGGCTGCGGTTGCTCGCCGACGACCTGGTGGCCCTGCTGGAAACGCAGGCGCCGCACCTGGCCGCAACATCCGCACCCGAGGACTTGGCCCGGGCGCGGCTGTACGGGCGCACCGCCACCGGGCTGCTGCGCTACCACTACTGGATGGCCGACACGTCGCCGAGCCGCATGGCGCAGCTGCTGGGCGTGCGGGATTCGATGATGGCCGCCAACCTGCTCGCCCTCGCCGACGAACGGGGCCCGACCCTGGTGAACGCCCACAACGCCCATCTGCAGCGAAACAAGAGCTCGATGCGGATGGGCGGCGAGACTCCGGTTGACTGGTGGAGCGCCGGCGCGATCGTGAGCGCCCGCCTGGGCGAGGATTACGCCTTCCTGGCCACCGCCCTGGGCACGTTCCACGACCAGGGGGTCGAGGCCCCGCCCCCGGACACCGTCGAGGGGCTGCTGTACGCGCTGGGGCAGGAGCACTGCCTGGTCGATGCGCGCAGCCTGTCCGCCGCACTCGCCGATGCGGCACCGGCCCCGCGTGTGTCCCCGTGGTTCGGTTATGCGCCCCTGGACCCGGCGTGCCTGGCCGGCAACGACGGGATCGTATTCGTCAAGGACGCCGGGCGGAGCTAGCGCCTTGGCGGGCAGCCCGCAGCGGAACCCGGGTCAGAAATGGAAGGGCACGTTCCGCCACGGGCTCTGCGGGTGGGACATCATCAGGTGGTGCACTTCCAGCGGTGTCGTGTACCAGTGGCCGAACTCGCCGTCGTCGAAGTGCAGGCACCGACCGAGGATGTAGCCCGCCGAGAAGTCCGACCACGTGGCGTAGTACCGGCGCGCCTGCTCACCGGCCCGGACCGCGTACCACTGCGACGTCTGCATGTCGGTGTAGCCGCACTGCACACCCCAACGCGCCATGTTGGCGCCGCGGCCGAAGTCCCAGGCCTTGATCGCGGGGACGAAACCGCCGGGCGCCAGCAGGCCGTCGGCGGTGAACCGTTTCTCGTAGTGCAGGATCATCCCGGCCAGCCCCACGAGCTTCTCGTAGACCGCGTGTTCGATCCCGCGCTGTTGGCACATCCGCGCAATGGCGCCGCGCCAGGTCCCGGGGTCGACCTGCCGCCCGATGGACTCGGAGGCGACCCTGCGCAGGTCCAGCAGCACCCCGGCAGGGCTGTTGCTGTCCTGGTCGTCGATCAGCGAGTCCTGCTGGCGGCGCCAGTCGGCGGGGGACCCGATCCCCCAGTCCTCTTTCATCCCGGCGCGCTTCTGCTCCGGCGTGCAGCAGGAGCACCCCGCCGGATTGTTCCAAGCCGCGTTGTTCGCGACCTGGATGTGCACCGCGCACGCATAGGCGTGGGCGAGGGGACCGTGGAAGGGGCCGTAGGGGTCCGCGTTCAGTCCCAGAGTGCTGCCTTGCCACACCGTTGATGGCCCCCTTTGCGGATGGGCCGTCGCGGGGCAGGGCGGCGGCGCCCGAGTCAGCTTGCGGGGACGAGGTATACCACTCCCGCCGACCGCCCCGCAGCCCGCGATCGGCTCACCGACCGGAGGCGCCATCGGCTCCGGCGGCGACCCGGCACCCGGTCGGCACCCGGCATGGCGAACATACGCTCCCAGCGGTTCCGCCGCCGGGAGCGGTTGATCATACAATCCAGCACATACTGTTAATGTACCTTGTGTACACAATCATTATTAGGTACGCTGTGTACATGACTCAGACGATCTCTGCTCGCGAGTTCCGCATGCACCTGGCCGATGTCATCGATCGTGCGAAAGCCGGCGACCCCACGGTCGTGACCCGCAATGGCAAGGCCGTTGGTGCCTTTGTTCCCATGGAAGTCCTTGAACAGGCCAGACAGAGCGACGAGGAGGAGCTGCGGCGGATCGTTGAGGAACGCCGGGACTCTGCGACAGTGCCCATGGCTGATGTGATGGCCGAGACACTGGCGCGCGATGAGTAAGTACCGCACGAGCTTCACAGTCGAGGCTCGGGCTGATCTGCGGAAAATCGCCCGTGACCAAGCCATCGCCATCCTGCGAAAGCTCACCGAGTTGGAATCGGATCCCTTCGCCTTTGGGACCACGGCCCTGGTGGGAATTCCAGGTCATAGGAGGCTCCGTGTCGGCGACTACCGTGTGATCTACCGAGTCGACCGCGGGCACCTGGTGGTTGTGGTCGTGCACGTCGACCATCGGTCAACCGTTTATGAGTGATAGGCGGCCCGCAGACGTCGGTGCGAGATCCTGTCACGCGCTTCACGCAGGTGGCGGCTGCCGTGGTCCGGAAAGCCGCCACCCCGCCCTCAGCACTCGATGACGTTGACCGCGAGCCCGCCCCGGCTGGTCTCCTTGTACTTGTCCATCATGTCGCGGCCGGTGTCGCGCATGGTGCGGATGACCTTGTCGAGTGAGACGAAGTGGCTGCCGTCGCCGCGGACCGCTATGCGGGCGGCGCTGATGGCCTTGACCGCGGCCAGGGCATTGCGTTCGATGCAGGGCACCTGCACCAGGCCGCCGATGGGGTCGCAGGTCAGGCCCAGGTTGTGTTCCATCGCGATCTCGGCGGCGTTCTCGACCTGGGCCGGGGTGGCTCCCCACGCCTCGGCAAGGCCCGCGGCGGCCATCGAGGACGCCGATCCGACCTCGCCCTGGCAGCCGACCTCGGCGCCCGAGATCGAGGCGTTCTCCTTGTAGAGGATGCCGACCGCCCCGGCGGTCAGCAGGAAACGCACCGCCCCTTCGTCGCCGGCGCCCTGGGTGAAGTGGGCGTAGTAGTGCAGCACAGCGGGGATGATCCCGGCCGCGCCGTTGGTGGGCGCGGTGACCACGCGGCCCCCGGCCGCGTTCTCCTCGTTGACCGCCAGCGCGTACAGCGTGATCCAGTCGGTGCCGCGCATCGGATCGTCGGGGTCGCCGCGGGCCGGGCCGACCAGGCCGTCGGAGTCGCAGTGGCCGCCGAGTTGGCGGTAGAGCCGGTGCGCCCGGCGGGGGACCTTCAGCCCGCCCGGCAGCGTGCCCTCGGTGTTCACGCCCCGGCGCACGCACGCGCGCATTGCCCGCCAGATCGCCAGCAGCCCGTCGCGGATCTCGGTGTCGGTGCGGCCGAACGCCCGTTCGTTGGCGAGCATGACCGCGCTGATGGACATGCCGGTTTCGCGGCAGATCTCCAGCAGTTCCGCGGCGGTGGCGAACGGATAGGGCTGGGCGGTTTCGTCGGAGGTGATCCGGTCGGCGCCCACCGCCTCCTCGTCGACGACGAAACCCCCGCCCACCGAGAAGTAGGTGCGCGAGCGCAGTTCGGTGCCGTCGGCGTCGAACGCGGTGAACCGCATCCCGTTGGGGTGACCGGGCAGGGACTCCTTGCGGCGGAAGTCGAGCTGCTCGGCGGGGTCGAACCCGATCTCGTGTTCGCCGCCGAGCAGCAGCCTGCCCTGCGCACGGACCTGCTCCAGCATGCCCGGTGCGGCGTCGATGTCGACGCCCTCAGGGGTTTCGCCGAGTAGGCCGAGGATGACCGCGCGGTCGCTGCCGTGCCCCTTGCCGGTCAGGGCGAGCGAGCCGTACAGGTCGGCGCGCACGGTGGCGGTCTTTTCCGCCAGCCCGGATTCGGCCAGCCCGGTTGCGAACGTTCGGGCGGCCCGCATCGGACCGACGGTGTGCGAGCTCGATGGGCCGATGCCGATCGTGAACAGGTCGAAGACGCTGATGGCCATGGTCCTGCCCTCCTTCGCGGGAACAGGAGTGCTGATGGTTGCGGTGCGGCCGGACCGGCAGGCGGCGCGCGGCCCGGCCGCACCAGGAGGGCAGGCAGCCCTCGCTACAGCTCCGGGTAGAGCGGGTGCTTGCGTACGAGCGCCTCGACGCGCGTACGCAGTTGTTCGGCCTTGTATTCGGGTTTGAGCGCTTCGGCGATGATGTCGGCGACCTCGGCGAAGTCCTCGTCGCCGAACCCGCGGGTGGCCAGCGCCGGGGTGCCGATACGCAGCCCTGATGTCACCATAGGCGGCCGCGGGTCGTTCGGTACGGCGTTTCGATTAACCGTGATGCCGATATCGTGCAGCCGGTCCTCGGCCTCGCGGCCGTTGAGTTGGCAGTTCACGAGGTCGACCAGCAGCAGGTGGACATCGGTGCCGCCGCTGAGCACGCTCACACCCGCCTGCACAGCGTCCTCGCGCATCAGCCGCTCGGCGACGATCTTGGCGCCGGAGACGGTGCGACGCTGGCGGTCGGCGAACTCGTCGCCCGCCGCGACCTTCAGCGAGACCGCCTTGCCCGCGATCACGTGCTCCAGCGGACCGCCCTGCATGCCCGGGAACACCGCGGAGTTGATCTTCTTGCCGAACTCTTCCTTGCTGAGGATGAGCCCGCCCCGGGGACCGCCCAGAGTCTTGTGCGTCGTGGTGGTCACCACGTCGGCGTAGGGCACCGGGCTGGGGTGCAGGCCCGCGGCCACCAGGCCGGCGAAGTGCGCCATGTCCACCATGAGCAGCGCGTCGACCTCGTCGGCGATCTTGCGGAAGCGCGCGAAGTCGAGCTGGCGCGGGTAGGCCGACCAGCCGGCGACGATCATCCGCGGCCGGTGCTCCTTGGCCAGCGCCTCGACCTCGTCGTAGTCGACCGTGCCGTCCTCGGGACGCACATGGTAGGCGACCGCGTTGAGGATCTTGCCGGAGTAGTTCAGCTTCATGCCGTGGGTCAGGTGCCCGCCGTGGGCCAGGTCCAGACCCAGGATGGTGTCGCCCGGCTTGAGCAGCGAGAAGTACACCGCGGTGTTGGCCTGGGCGCCGGAGTGCGGCTGCACGTTGGCGTGCTCGGCGCCGAACAGCTCCTTGGCCCGGTCGATCGCGAGCTGCTCGACCACGTCGACGTGCTCGCAGCCCCCGTAGTAGCGCTTGCCGGGGTAGCCCTCGGCGTACTTGTTGGTGAGGACGGTGCCCTGGGCCTCCAGCACCGCCTGCGGAGCGAAGTTCTCCGAGGCGATCATTTCCAGGGTGTCGCGCTGCCGGTTCAGCTCCGCGCCGACGGCGGCTGCGACCTCGGGGTCGAGTTGGTCGAGGGTCTGGTCGAGCAGATTGCGCTGAGACGCCATGTGATTAGCCTTCGCCTTCGGTCAACTGCGTGTACTGCTCCGGGGAGAGCAGTTCGGACGGTTCCTCGGTGACCTCCACCTTGAAGAGCCACCCTTGGCCGTAGGGGTCGGTTCCGATGACCTCGGGGTTGTCCACCGCGGTCTGGTTGATGTCGACGACCTCGCCGTTGACGGGCGCGTAGAGGTCGCTGACGGACTTGGTCGACTCCACCTCCCCGCAGGTGTCGCCCGAGGTCAAGCTCGCGCCGGTCTCGGGCGGTTCGACGTAGACGATGTCGCCGAGCGCTTCGGCGGCGAAGGCGGTGATGCCGACCGTGGCGACACCGTCGGCGATCGCAACCCACTCGTGCTCGCTCGTGTAGTTCAACTCCGCGGGAACGCTCAATTCAACTCTCCAGGAGGTCGTCGTTGTCCGGGTACCGCGCGGCCCTCCGCGCACGGCCGGGCGGCCCGTTCGGCGTGTGGACCGCTACCGGTTCCACCCCGCTCGATTCTGCCGGTAAGGCCGGTGCGCCCGCACGCGGTGTGCGCGGTTTCGTGCCGCGGAAGTCAGTGCTCCCGCCGGTAGAAGGGCAGGTCGACGACGTCGACGGCCTCGTGGCGGCCGCGGACGTCGACGGCGGTCTCGCCCGCGGCCGGGTCGGCCCCGCTATCGATATAAGCCATGGCGATGGGCTTGCCGAGGGTGGGGGAGGGCGCCCCGCTGGTGACCGCGCCGACCGGCCGGCCGTCGAGCAGGACGGGGTTGCCGTGGCGCAGCGGCCGGCGTCCGCGGCCCGCCAGCCCGACCAGGCGGTGGCGCGGCCCGGAGTCGGCGACGCGCTGCAGCGCCGCGCGGCCGACGAAATCGCCGGGCTTGTCCAGCTTGACGACGCGGCCCAGGTTGGCGTCGAAGGGCGTGGTGGCCGAGTCGAGTTCGTTGCCGTAGAGCGGCATGCCGGCTTCGAGGCGCAACGTGTCGCGGGCGGACAGCCCGGCGGGTACCAGCCCGTGCGGTTCGCCGGCCTTCAGCAGCGCGTCCCAGACCTCGGGCGCGGAGTCGCCCGGCGCGAGGAAGATCTCGAAGCCGTCCTCGCCGGTGTAGCCGGTGCGCGCCAGCAGCACGGGGTGCCCGGCAACGTGCTGGTGGTAGCCCGCGAAGTACCGGATGGAGCCGAGGTCGGCATCGGTGAGCGGGGCGAGGATCGCGGCGGCGGCCGGGCCCTGCACCGCGATCAGCGCGTAGTCGGGGGAGCGGTCCTCAACGAGGACGTCGAAGCCTGCAGCGCGTTCGCTCAGCGCCGCCATGACGGTGTCGGAGTTGGCGGCGTTGGCCACCACCAGGTAGTCGTCATCGGCCAGCCGGTAGACGATGAGGTCGTCGAGGACACCGCCGTCGGCGGCGGTGATCATGGTGTAGCGGGCGCGCCCCGGCGTGACCTTGGACAGGTGGCCGACCAGGGCGTAGTCGAGCATGTCGGCGGACTGCGGGCCGGTGATGTGGATCTCGCCCATGTGGGAGAGGTCGAACAGGCCCGCTGTCTCGCGTACCGCGGTGTGCTCGGCGCGTTCGCCGCCGTAGCGCAGCGGCATTTCCCAGCCGGCGAAGTCGACGAGGGTGGCCCCGGCGCGCTCATGGAGACCGTGCAGCGGTGTTGTGCGCGGTACAGATCCCTGATCCGGCGCAGTCATGACTCACTCCCGAGAGGATGGACGTCGTTTCGTCACTGGCGTTGCCATCCTCCCCCTCTGTCATCGGTGCCTGAGAGCTTCGCCGCGCGGACGCGGCTTGCACCTTCGGCGAGGGGCGCAAGCGCCCCTGCTTTCCAGAGTGGTCTCGACCGTACGGTCCGGCGCGCCTGAGAGGTTTTCTGGGGAGGAATTGCTCCTTCGGCGGCCCGTGCCGGCTGCACGGACTCTCTCCCGTACGGAATCAGCGACCGATTCCAGGTTAGCAGCGCAGCCCTTCCGCGAACAGAACAGGGCGGGCCAATCACCACCGAGAACGCGCTGACCAGGGGTGGGGCAGAGGCGGAGGCGGGACGGGCCCCGATCACCCCTGAAGAAGCCGACCCGCACGCAGGCACCGGTGGGTGGCCGACCAGCGCGTTCGGGAACCGCGTCGGACACGGGTCCGCTCGGCGGCCTTGCCCGCGGCCGACTACAGGTGGCCCGGGCTGAAAGCAGCGGCAACGGCCGCGGGCGGCGGGGGCGGGCGGTCACCGGTCCCACCGCAGGCGGCCGGGGCGGGCGGCGCACCGACCCTGCGGAAATGCCCGGATTTCAAAGCTGAGACAGGCACTTCAACATGATCATCGCCGGAAACCCGGCATAACGGGCGCACGACCACCCCTGGAATCCGACATAACGGACACACGCGCGCCCACCCGGGCCGACCGCCGCCCTCGGTGCCGCTAACACACGCTTCTTATACGGGGATCAGGCCGAACGGCGCTTGCGTACCGCCTCGGCAAGGCCGGCCAGCACACCCTCGGTCGTGGACCAGTCCATGCACTTGTCGGTGATGGAGCGCCCGTAGACCAGGCTCGCCGGGTCGTCGAGCTCTTGGGCGCCCGCCTCGATGAAGCTCTCCAGCATCACGCCGATCACGCCCTGCTGGCCGTCGGCGACCTGCGCGGCGATGGACTCGGCCACCGCGGGCTGGCGGGTGTGGTCCTTGCCGCTGTTGGCGTGGCTGGCGTCGATCATCAGCCGCCGCGGCAGCCCCGAGCCCTCGATCACATCCAGCGCCGAGCCGACGCTCTGCGCAGCGAAGTTGGGTCCGCCGCGGCCCCCGCGCAGGATGACATGGCAGTCCGGGTTGCCCGCGGTGACCACCACCGAACCCGAGCCCGCCGGGTCGATCCCGAAGAACGTGTGCGAGGCGGCCGAAGCGCCGCAGGCGTCGACGGCCACCTGGACGTCGCCGTCGGTACCGTTCTTGAAGCCGACCGGCATGCTCAGCCCGCTGCCGAGTTGGCGGTGCACCTGGCTTTCGGTGGTGCGGGCGCCGATAGCGCCCCAGGCGACGGCGTCGGCGATGTACTGCGGCGTGATGGGGTCGAGGAACTCCGTGCCGGCGGGCACGCCGATCGAGCCGATGTCCAACAGCAGCTTGCGGGCGGTGCGCAGCCCGCGGTGCACGTCGTAGCTCTCGTCCAGGCCGGGGTCGTTGATCAAGCCCTTCCAGCCCAGCGTTGTGCGCGGTTTCTCAAAGTAGACCCGCATCACCAGGCACAGGTCCTCGTTCACCGAGGGTGCCAGCGCCTTGAGCCGTTCGGCGTAGTCGAGTGCCGCCTCGGGATCGTGCACCGAGCAGGGACCCACAATGACCAGCAGGCGGTCGTCGGTGCCGTCGAGAACGCGCTTGACCTCGTTGCGGGCGTCCTCGACCAGCCCGGTACGCTCCGGTCCCATCGGGAGTTCGGCCAGCAGGTCGCGCGGCGCGATCAGCGGCTGGTAGCTGGCGACGCGTGTGTCGTTGGTGTTGGCCATGCCTTCTGTGCCCCTTTTCCGTCTCCCCTGCAGACCCACCTAGAACACTAACGCGCGCGTACTTCGGGCACTGCCGCCGGAGGCGCCGCGGCGTGCGGGAAGCCGGGCTGTGTGGGCCGGTACGGACGCGGATCGGGCCGCGGCAGGTGCCCGCGGCCGTACGCGGTGTGATCGGACTACAGCAGTTCGTGTGACCCTGGACACATTCGTGCCGCGAATGCGGGCCAGGGAGGCGCCGCGCGGGACCGGATGCGGCGCTCGCCACACCGCTGTGCTCCGGGGAAACATGGTCCGGCGCCATCGTGCGCTGGAATGATCTTGCGCACCGGGCTCGGCGCGGACCGGGCGGCGGTGGCGCCGGCACCGGCGCGGCCCGCCGCCGCAACTCCGGCCGTTGCCGCTCAGTGATCGCATCGCGTCACCGGCGCGCCCCATGCCAGTTCTAGGATTGGCCACGGCCACATCTGCGACGAAGGACGCCTTACCCATGCGCACGCTGTATCCGTCCATCGAACCCTACGACTCCGGCATGCTCGACGTGGGCGATGGACACCGGATCTACTGGGAGTTGTGCGGGAACCCGGCGGGCAAGCCGGCGGTGTTCCTGCACGGAGGCCCCGGGGGCGGCTGCACCCCTGACCACCGCCGCCTGTTCGACCCCCAGCGCTACCGGGTGCTGCTGTTCGACCAGCGCAACTGCGGCCGCAGCACCCCCCACGCCAGCGGCATGGACGTCGACCTGAAGACCAACACCACCTGGGGTCTGCTGGAGGACATCGAACGCCTGCGTGTGCTGGTCGGGGTGGACCGCTGGCAGGTCTTCGGCGGGTCGTGGGGCAGCGCGCTCGCGCTGGCCTACGCCCAGGAGTACCCCCGCCGGGTCAGCGAGCTGATCGTGCGCGGCATCTTCACCTTGCGCAATGAGGAGGTGCGCTGGTTCTACCAGAGCGGCGCGTCGTTCCTCTTCCCCGACCTGTGGGAGCAGTACCTGGCCCCCATCCCCGAGGACGAGCGCGACGACCTCATCGGTGCCTACGCGCGCCGGCTGGCCTCGCCCGACCCCGAAATCAGGCTGGAGGCCGCACGCGCGTGGAGCACCTGGGAGGGCTCCACCATCACCCTGCTGCCCAACGAGGACCTGCGCACCCAGCATGCCGAGGCCGACTACGCGCTGGCCTTCGCCCGCATCGAGAACCACTACTTCGAGCACGGCGGCTTTTTCACACCGGGCCAGCTCATCGCCAACGCCGACCGGCTGCACGACATCCCCGGCGTCATCGTGCAGGGGCGCTACGACGTGTGCACTCCGGCCAAGACGGCGTTCGACCTGCACCGTGCCTGGCCGCAGGCCGAGTTCCACCTGGTCGACGACGCCGGCCACGCATTCAGCGAGCCCGGCATCCTGGACCGCCTGATCGAGGCCACCGACTCATTCGCCCGCTCCTGAGCCCGGCCGGGGTGCGGGCCGCGGCCTGCCCCGGCCGGATCCCCGGGGCGGTGGGGCGCCCGGCTGATCTGATCCGCGGGCCCGAGCGAATCGGGGAGTTCGCGGGCATCCGGCGCGCCCGAAGGCTGGGCTCGGATCCTCCGGCGCACTAGGCTCGGACGCGGATTTCGCGGTGGAACAGCGGAACGGTGAACAGCGCCGAGCAAGCCGAGCGAGGAGTGCCATGCGGGTCAACGTCGATTTCGACCTGTGCGAGAGCAACGCGGTGTGCATGGGGGTTGTGCCGGAGGTCTTCGAGGTGCGCGAGGACGATTTCCTTTACGTACTGCAGGACGAACCGCCGGAGGACCTGCGGGCCGAGGTCGAGGAGGCCGCCCGCATGTGCCCCAAGCAGGCCATCAAGATCGAGGGCTGACCGCGGCCAGCGCATCGGCCCAGGTGGTGCGTTCGCTGAGCAGCCGCCGGTAGCGCATCACCTTGGGTGTCGAACGCAGGCCCAGGACACCCACCAGCATTCCGGCCCGGCCGAAGAACGCCACGAACTTGCGGTCTTCGGCCGAGCCGTGCACGATTTCGGCGGTGTCGGCAGGCGCGGCCTGCCCCAGCAGTTGGATCTTCATGCCGTACTGGTCGGACCAGAAGTAGGGAACCGGCGTGTAGGGAGTGCGGGCGCCGCCGCCGGCCAGCAGGTTGCGCACCGCTGCGGCGGCCTGTTCGCCGGAGTTGGTCCAGTGCTCCAGGCGCATGCGGCCGCCGTAGTGCGGATGCGGCCAGGCCGCGATGTCGCCGGCCGCGTACACCCCGGGCAGCGCGGTCCGGCAGTACTGGTCGCAGAGCACCCCGCCGGTGCCCTCGGCGAGTTCGACCCCCGAACCCTCCAGCCAGCCGGTGTTGGGCAGCGCGCCCAGCCCGGCCACCACGAGCGAGGTCTCGACCGCGCTGCCGTCGCTGAGCCGGACGCGTTCGACGTGGCCGGCGCCTTCGAAACCGGTGACTCCTGCACCCAGCCGGACGTCGACCCCGTGGTCGCGGTGCAGCCGTGTGAACACATCGCCGATACGGGGATCGATGACCCGGGTGAGCGGTGTGGAGGCGGCCTCGATGAGGGTGACATCGAGCCCGGCGGCGCGGGCGCTGGCGGCGACCTCGGCACCGACGAACCCGGCACCCACGACCACCATGTGCGCTTCGGTCTTGAAGGCGTCGCGCACGGCCTCGGCGTCCTCGATCGTGCGCAGCACGTGCACCCCGGCCAGATCGGTGCCGGGCCGGCGGGCGCGGGCGCCGGTGGCGATGACGACGTTGTCGGCCGTGACCGCCGTGCCGTCGTCGAGTTCGATCGCGCGCTCGCTCGCCCGCAGGCGTGCGGCTCGCCGGCCCAGGCGCAGGTCGAGCCCGAGGGCCTCGAACTCGGAATCGTCGCGGAGGTCGACGCTGACCGGCGCGCCCTTGCCGGTTAGGAACTCCTTGGACAGCGGCGGGCGGGAGTAGGGGCGGTGCGGTTCGTCGCCGATCATCGTGATGCGGTCCTCGAAACCGGCCTGGCGCAGCGATTCGGCCGCGTGCAGCCCGGCCATACCGGCACCGGCGATCGCGATGTGGCGGATGTCGGCCATGTGCCGCCCCTCCTCAGTGCGCAGTGTTCAGTGATCGCGCGCCGCGCGCCGCGCACCGCGGGTGCGATCCCCTCTTGCTCGGCAACATAGCCGAATCCGGCCTGATTCCGCCCGCGCCGTCCACAACCGCGCGGCCGCTGCCGGGCAGGCCGGCTGCGGACCTCGCGGCCTGTCTGCCCGGCTCACCCCTCAACCGGCCTCAGCCGGCCGCGCCGAGCGGCCGCAGCATGCCCACCGGGACCCCGCCGCCGCGAACCTCGGCCGCACCCACATCGCCCGCCGGAGCCACGTCGACACCAAGCGCCTCCAGCGCGGTGAGCGCGGCCATGGTGCGCGCCCGGAACAGCGGGTCGCCGTCGCTCATTTTCACCGCGGCGACCTCGCCGCCCGGCGCGGCCACGACCAGCACACCCTCGGCGCCCATCTTCGCCACCGCCCCGGGCAGCCGCCGCATCAGCAGCGTGTCGGTACGGCCTTCGCCGGCGACGTACTCGGGGAAGTCGCGCATGGCCTCCAGTACCGCCCACTCCGGCGAGGACTCCGCGGCGGCGGCCATCCGCCGCAGCCCGCGGGCCAGCCCCAGCAGGGAGACCGCCATCTGCGGCGCGCCGCATCCGTCGACGGTGGTGTGGGCGACCTCCTCGCCGCACATCTCCTCCAGTTCGCTGCGGACCAGGGCCTGCAGCGGGTGTCCGGGATCGAGGTAGCCGTCGGTGCTCCACCCCTGCGCGACGCAGGCGGCGAGCATGGCCGCGTGCTTGCCCGAGCAGTTCATCAGCAGCGGGGTGGGTGCACCGCCCGCTTTCAGCAGGCGTTCGCGCTCGCCGCGGTCCAGCGGCCAGTCGGCAGGGCAGCCCAGCGCCTCGGGCCCGAGCCCGGAGCGGGTGAGCATGTCGACCACCGCGTCGACGTGGCAGGGCTCACCGCTGTGGCTTCCGGCGGCGAGTGCGATATGCGCGGGGATCAGGTCGGCGCCGCCGCGCAGCGACGCCGCCGCCTGGAACGGCTTGGCGGACGAGCGCGGCAGCATCGGCACGGTGGCGTCGCCGCGCTGGTAGCCGATCGCGCCGTCCGGGGTGAGCCCGACGACCGTGCCGAAATGCATCCCTTCGCGGAATCCGGACCGGATCACTTCGACGAGCGGGACATACTGCGGTTGCGGGCTTTCGGGCATGGGATCTCCTAAATGAGGGGTTTCTTCGATTGGTTTCTCGTGCGGCCGGGGCGGCCTCGGGGTAGAGCCAGTGCGTCAACGCGGCTCGCGGCGCGGGTCTTCCCCGGCGTGGCATAGGGTCGGCCCCGCGGGAGGTACCGCGATGAGGATCGGACAGGGGATGGACGACGTGCTGGACGCCGAACCTGAGGTGGGGCGGGCGGTCCGTATGGGGACCCTTACCCGCCACCGCGGGTCGGTCCGCAGCGCGCGCGACCTCGAATACGCCGCCGTGGACGTCGCCACCACCCGGCCCGTGGCAACGGGCGAGCCCCGGGCCGAGGGCGCCCGGATCTGCGAGATCGCCGTGGTGCGGATGCGCGGCAACGGCACGTTGCTGCGGGAGTTCAGCACCCTGGTCGACCCGGGTGTGCCGGTCACCGGGTCGGAGTTCCACGGAATCGGCACCAGCGACGTCGTCGGCGCGCCCAAGGCCGCCGAGCTGGCCGGAGTGCTCAACGGGCTGTTCTCCGGTGCGGTGCTGGCCGGCCACCGGCTCGATTCCGCGAGCCGCTTCCTGGGTGCGGAGCTGGTGCCGGCGGGACTGGCCGGCGGGTTGCCGGGGCTGTGCACGCTGCGGGCGCTGCGCTCCCAACTGGACCTGCCCGGCTACTCGCTGCCGCGGGCGAGCCACACGCTTGCGGGCCACTGGCCCACCGGTCAGCACACGGCCCTGGGCGGCGCCCGCGCGTGCGCGCAGCTGCTGGCCGAACTGCTCGCCAACGCGCCGGGCACGCTGCGCTACAGCGGCCCCGACCCGGTCGAACCCGAATTCACCGAACGGGATTTCGCTCCGCTGAAATCCCGCACCGGTTACGCCGCCACGCCGACCGCGGCGGCCCTGCGCGGCCACCCCGCACGTCCGCTCGCCGAGTGGCCGCGGCGCTGGCGCCGGTTGGAGCTCGACCCGCGCGACTGCGGCGGCGGTTTCTCCGCTGAGCAGCGCGCGACCGCCGAACGCGACGCGGAGTACCGCAGCGCTGCCCGCGAAGCGGCGGCCGCCTCGTTGGCCCTGACCACGGCCTTGGCCGCCACCAGCGCGGCCCGCCTGCTGGTCCGCCGACTGCGCACCGGTGGCTAACCGGGCACCGGAGCGGGGTCCGGCTTCACAGGGCGAGGAAGAACGCGATGATCAGCGCGCTGCCGCCGATCGCGGTGAGGGTTGCCCTGCCGGCTTCGGTCAGCCGCGCCCGGGCGAACAGCGGGGCGCCCGCCTGGAACCGCGGGATGCGGTTGAACATCGCGACGGTGACCAGGACGGCACCGGCCAGGATCAGTAGCAGGGACACCGGGGGGCTCCTGTAGGGGCGGGCGGGGCTGGGCGGTGCCCGATTCTGCCCCACAGCGCCCAGGAATGCGCAGCCGCCGCAAGGCCGGCGCCCGGTTCCGGACGCGCCGGTATCACGTGCCGTGACCGTGGCTACGCAGTGTTGCCGGGTGTGCCGGGTGTGCCGGCGGCGCCGGTGCCGTGGTCGCCGCCCGCGGCCTGCGGTGCGTCGGCGCCCAGCGCGCGCAGGGTGAACGCGGCCACCAGCCGGCCGGCGTCCTCGGCCGTGGTCTCGCCGCGCAGCAAGGGCACCCGCTGTGCACCGAGCATCGCCATCACCAGGCGCGAAACCGGCTCGGGGGTAAGCGCGGCGAATTCCCCGGTGTCGACCCCCTGCTGCAGGAGCCCGGTGAGCAGCCCGTGCATCGGCGCGACGTGCTCGGCGAGGGCCTGGTAGGCGTCGGGGCCCAGGCTGGCGCCCAGTTCGGCGGCTGCCGGATGGGGGTGCTCGGCAAGCGCTTCGACCTGGAGGCGGATGAAGGTCTCCAGCCGCTCGGCCGCTGCGGCATCGGCGGGGAGTTCGCGGTGGTAGCGGTCGACGAAACCGGCGGTGGCCTGCTCGGTGAAGGCGAGCAGCAGCGCCGGTTTGTCGGGAAAGTAGTTGTACAGCGCCGTGCGCGTGATGCCGGCCTCGGCCGCCACTTCGGTCATGGAGATCTCGTCGATGCCCTGGACGCGCGTGAGCGCCGCGACCGCTTCGAGAATGCGTTCGCGGGTCTGGGCGCGGTGCGCCGCGATGGTCGGCGCCGAGATCTTGGGCATGGCTCCCATGGTGGCACGGGGGCACGCCGTGCCGCGGCCCGCCGCGGTCCCGGGTGCGGGCCGCGGGAAGGCGGACGGGCTGCGCGTACCGAGAGGGCGGGCCCGGTCGGCGGAGCGGGCCGCGGTGCGGCCGGGGCGTCCGGTGTCAGGCCGCCGGTTCGCAGGCGAAGGCGTGGCCGAGTTCGGCCAGTACCTCGACGTTGAGCTGGTATGCCAGCTTGGTTTCGCGCACGACGCGTTCGCGTCCGGCGGTGTCCAGTTCCAGGGCGTCGAGCTGCGCCCGGTAGCCGGCCTTGAACCGCGGCAGGCTGCCCAGCGCGGAGAAGTCGTAGAACGCGGTTCCGCCGGATTCGTCCAGGCCGTAGGCGCGGGCGGCGGCGGTGCGGATGAACTGCCCGCCGGAGACATCGCCGAGGTAGCGGGTGTAGTGGTGGGCCACGTAGCCGGCGGGGTCGGCCGCCATCTGCTCGATGCGGGCCGTGTAGGTGCGCGTGGGCAGGGAGGGGGAGATGCGCTCGTACCAGTTCTCGCCGTAGAGCGCGGCGAGGTCGTACTGCAGTGCGGGAATGCGGAACAGTGCGGGGTTGACGACGCTGCCGGCGACGGGGTGGTCGGCCAGGGAACGGCCCACCTGCTCCAGGGCGGCGTAGGCGAAGTAGTGCTGGGCGACCATGGCGGCATAGCCCTCGCGGGGCAGCCTGCCATCCAGCAAGGCGCGGGTGAAGCCGTGCTGCTCGGCGTTCTCGTGCGCCGACCAGGTGGCCTGCTTCAGCTGTTCGGAGAAGAGGCTCGGGGCAGTCTCGCCGTTGTGCGGAGCGCGGCCGCCGGTACTGCCGGTGTCAACACGGCTGTCCGAATTGCCGGGGTTACCGGAGCTGCTCGAGCTACCGGAGCCGGCGGTTCCTGTGGTGCCGGCGGAGGTGGGAGTACCGGGGGAGAAGTCGCGATCGGCTGCGGGCACAGTGGGCACACGCCCTCCTTCGTCACCTTTTGTCCCGATCAGGATACTGACATCATGTCAGCATGCCGGTGCGTGGTACAAGGTTAAGTGACGCAGTGTCGAGAAATCAGGTCTGCTGAGGGCGGGTAACCTTGAGGTGCACGCCGGTGCGCCGTGCGCACCGAAAGCGCGGGGTTCCCAGCCACCGTTTGAACGTCCCCTCGTGCAATCCCGCTAGCGACAAAACGTGCCGGGCGATTATCGTTTGACAGCCGCAACGGCTGACGACGTGCACCGCGCACCGGTCGACGTAGAGGCGATGTGTGGATATCAGAGAACCAGGACACGAGCCCGTAACCATGACCGATACCGAATCAACGCGGCCGGCCGACCCCGGCCGCGCCGCTGAGGCTGTCATGGACCGGCATGCCGCCTCGACCGCCGAGGCGGTCGACGTCCTCCTGATCGAGGACGACACCCAGGACGCGTTCCTGGTCGAAGAACTGCTCGCCGATACCGCGCTGGACACCCGCATCACCTGGGTCAGCAGCCTCGCCGAGGCCCGCGAGCACTTCCACACCTTCCGCGGTTGCGTGCTTCTCGACCTCAACCTCCCCGACGCCAGCGGCATGGGCCTGCTGCGCGAAGTACTGACCACCGCGCCTTCAGCGGCCGTCGTGGTCCTCACCGGATTCGACGACGAGCACGAAGGCGTCGCCGCCGTTGCCGCAGGCGCCCAGGACTACCTGGTCAAAGGCCAGGTCGACGGCTCGCTGCTGGCCCGCAGCCTGCGCTACTCCGTCGAGCGCCAGCGCGCCGACGAGAACGCCCGGCAACTGCGCGAGGCCGAACTCTACGCCCGCGAGAACATGCGCCTGGAGCGCGGCCTGCTCCCCCAGGTGCTGCTGGACAGCTCGCCGCTGAGCCACCGCTCCTTCTACCGGCCCGGCCGCAAACGCGCCCTGGTCGGTGGCGACTTCTTCGACGCGGTGCAGAAGGACGGCACCACCCACGTCATCGTCGGCGATGTCAGCGGCCACGGGCCCGACGAAGCCGCGCTGGGCGTGAGCCTGCGCATCGCCTGGCGCGCCCTGGTCATGGGCGGTGTGGCAGAGGCCGACGTGCTGCCGGCGCTGGAGGAGATCCTCATCAGCGAGCGCGCTCAGGAGGAGATGTACGCCACGCTGTGCCAGACCAGCCTGGACACCGGCAGCGAACAGGCCCGGATCCGGCTGTTCGGCCACCCGCCGCCCCTGGTGCTGCACAACGGTGCGGTCGAAGAGGTCGCCGTGGTGCCCCGGCCCCCGCTGGGGGTCTTCCCCGAAGGCGAGACCGAGGTCGAAGGGTTCCGGCTGCCCCGCGGCGCCACGCTCATGCTCTACACCGACGGCCTGGTCGACGCCTACGACAGCCAGCCGCCGGCCCGCCTTGAGGTCAGCGGGCTGCGCCGCATGGTCGGCGACGTGCTGGGCCGCGGCACCTCCATCGTCGACCTGCCCGAGCACCTCGTCGACGAGGCCGAGCACTACAACGGCGGCCCGCTGCAGGACGACGTCGCCATGCTGCTGATCACGCACGAGGACCGGCAGTGAGAAGGTGGCCGCTGCGCCGCCGGGTCACCGTTCTGCTCGCCTCGGTGGCTGTCGTGCTGGTCGCTTCCGTCTCGACGATCACCCTCTCCGCTTTCAACGCCCGCGAGGCCCTGGACCGGCAGGTGGACGAACTGACACCGGCCCAGAGCGCCGTGCGCCAGACCATGTCGGCCTACCTCAACATGGACAACGGCATCCGCGGGTTCGCGCTCACCGACGACCCCAACTTCCTGTCGCCGTACCAGCAGGGCAAGCAGGACCTCAACGAGAGCCTGCCCCAGCTCCGCAACATCGCCCACCAGAACGGCGATGTCGACCGCTACATCGACCGGCTCATCGAAGCGGGCCAGGACTGGCAGGAGGACTACGCCGAACCCACCCTGGAGAGGGCGCGGGCCGACGAGGAGATCACCTCCGGCGACTACCAGCTCGGCCGCGACCGGTTCGACGACCTGCGGGCAGCGGGCGCGCGCGCCGAACAGCACATCGACCAGGAGCTGACCCAGGCCCGCGACGGGCTGACCCTGGCCACCCAGCAGGTCGTGGCGCTGCTGGGGCTGGTCGGTCTGGTCGTGGTCGTGCTGTGCTGCTTCCTGTGGGTGATGCTGCAGAACTGGGTGCTGCGCCCGCTGGACGAGCTCGGCAGCCACCTGATGCAGGTCTCCGAGGGCTATTACACCCACCGCATCGAGCTGCACGGCCCGCCCGAGATAGAACAGGTCGGCCGCGACGTCGAGGCCATGCGCGAACGGATCGTGCGCGACCTGGACGAGGTCGGCACAGCGCGCCGTACCCTGCAGGAACAGTCGGAGCTGCTGGAACGCCAGACCGACGAGCTGCGCCGCTCCAACCTGGAGCTGGAGCAGTTCGCCTACGTCGCCTCACACGACCTGCAGGAACCGCTGCGCAAGGTCGCCAGCTTCTGCCAATTGCTGCAGCGCCGCTACCAGGGCCGGCTCGACGACCGCGCCGACTCCTACATCGACTACGCGGTCGAGGGCGCCAAGCGGATGCAGACCCTCATCAACGACCTGCTGGCGTTCTCCCGCGTGGGCCGCACCAAAGACAACGCGCCCGTCGACCTCGGCGCCGCCCTCTCCGACGCGCTGTCCAGCCTGGAGACCCGCCTGGACGAAGCCGGCGCGGTCGTCACCGCCGACCCCATGCCCACCGTCCAGGGCGACCGCACCCTGCTCACCCAGGTCTACTTCAACCTCATCGGCAACGCCGTCAAGTTCCGCGGCGACGACCCGCCCCGCGTGCACATCAGCGCCGAGCGCAGCGGTGACGAGTGGGTGTTCTGCTGCTCCGACAACGGGATCGGCATCGAACCCCAGTACGCCGAACGGGTGTTCGTGATCTTCCAGCGGCTGCACACCCGCGACCAGTACGGCGGCACCGGCATCGGCCTGGCCATGTGCAAGAAGATCGTGGACTTCCACGGCGGCCGCATCTGGCTGGACACATCGTCCGTCCAGCCCGCCGGAGCCGGCGGCGAACGGCAGGGGACCCGCATATGCTGGTCGCTGCCTGTCGGCGACGGCGGCGCGGCCGACTCGGACACGAGCACCGACCAGGACACCGCAGCCCAACAGGCCCCACCGGCGGGCGGCGGGCCTGCAGAGGGCGGCACCGGGTCCCGACCCGATGACCACGAGGATCCTCCCGGCACGGCCGGGGCCGATTCGGAACAGGTCGGATGAACATGAGCGAGGTCAACTTGGTGCAAGCCATAGAGGTGCTGCTGGTCGAGGACGACCCCGGCGATGTCCTGATGACCAAAGAGGCGTTCCAGGAGCACAAGGTGGGCAACCGCCTGCATGTGGTCTCCGACGGTGTGGAGGCCCTGCGCTTCCTGCGCCGCGAGGACGAGTACGCCGACGCGCCCGCGCCGCACCTGATCCTGCTCGACCTCAACCTGCCCCGCAAGGACGGGCGCGAGGTGCTGGAGGAGGTCAAGAAGGACGACTCGCTGTCACACATCCCCATTGTGGTGCTGACCACATCCGAGGCGGAGGAGGACATCCTGCGCAGCTACCGGCTGCACGCCAACGCCTACGTCGCCAAGCCCGTCGACTTCGAGCAGTTCATCCAGGTCGTCCGGCAGATCGACGACTTTTTCGTCACCGTGGTGCGGCTGCCCGCGAACTGATACCCGGCCGCACCGCGCCGGGTGCGGCAAGCTCGCGCGGCCCGCAGCTCCACGGGAGCGCCTCCCACTAGGCTTGTCCCCATGAGTCTGCCTGAACCCCTCGACCCCGCCGGGCCCTACCGCATTTCGCTGGTGTGCCTCGGCAATATCTGCCGGTCGCCGATGGCCGAGAAGGTCGTCACCGCCGGCCTCGGACGCGCCGGGCTGACCGGTGCGGTGGTCGTGGACAGCTCCGGCACCGGCAGTTGGCACATCGGCTCGGGCATGGACCCGCGGGCGGCCGCCGCGCTGCGGGTGCACGGCTACCCCACCGACCACAGCGCCCGCCGGTTCGACCCCGCCCGGTTCGCCGACCGCGACCTGATCCTGGCAATGGACCTGGACAACCTGGACGAGCTGGTGCAACTGGCCCCCGACCCGGCTGCTGCGGGCGACCGGCTGCGACTGTTCCGCAGCTTCGCGCCCGGAAGCGGCGGCGGGCCCAACCCCGAGGTTCCCGACCCCTACTACGGCGGCGACGACGGCTTCAGCACGGTGCTGAGCATGATCGAGACGGCCGGCAAGGGCCTCACCGCCGAGCTCGCCGACCTCCTCGGCGGCCCGGTGGTGCGGTAGCGCCCGGCAGCGCAGGGGTAGGACCCGCTCCCCGCCGGCGCCGGCCTCAGGCGGGCTTGTTGGCCGCTTCCAGCGCCAGCAGGCTGCGCTTGGCCGCCACCCCGCCCGAGTAGGGGCCCACATCGTCGGGATAGTCGTCGGCGACCACCCGGTGGCAGGGCAGGAACAGGCACAGCGGGTTTTCGGCGAGTGTGCTGGCGATCGCGCGGCGCGCATTGGGTCGGCCGATCCGCCGGGCCAAATCGCCCAGCGCGACCGTGCCGCCATAGGGCACGTCCAGCAGCGAACGCAGCACCACGCGGCCGAAGTCGCCGGTGAGCCGCAGGTCCAGCGGAACGCCGAAGCTGGTCAACCGCCCTCCGAAGTAGGCGTTGAGTTCGCGGCGCACCGGCTCCAGGTGGGCGTCGTGCGGGCCGATGTTCGGTGAAACCGCGCGTTCGAGCCGCTCGACCACCGCCTCCTCGGGCGCGAACGAACACGCCGCCAGCCCGGCCTCGGTCATCGCGCAGAACACGAAGCCGACCGGGGTTTCGGCGACGCCGGTGACCACGTCGTAGGGGACGGTGCGCGCCGCCGGTGCGCCGGGCGGATGGGGGCGCCCGGCGGTCCCGCCGCCGGCACCCGGGCCGCCGCCCGCCGGCGAGGTCGCGCGGATGAGGGCGTCGATGTCGTCCGCGCCGCCTTGGTCGGTGCCTTCGAAGTCGGCGTAAAGGTCGCCGTGCCACATGCCGGCCATGATCCTCCCGCGTCTCGCTTGCCCGGTTTGAGGATGCCACGCGATCGGTCGGCTGTCGCTGCGGCGGGCGGGCGAGCCCCGGGAATTCGGCGCGGCGCGTTCCGGCGGCGCGGTCGGGCGGTTCACCGGTTCGGCAGTTCAGCAGTTCGGGCAGTTCAGTCGGAAGGGTCAGTGCGGTCAGTGCGGTCAGTGCGGTCAGTGCGGTCAGGGTCACAGCGGTCGGTGCGGAGCGGCCCGGCCGGGCGGGCGGTGCGGTCGGGCCGGCACCGGAGCGGAGTCAGCGCGGCCCGGGCGGCGCACCGGCGGAGGCGCGCGCCGGGGTGCGCGTGTCCGCCGCCCGGCGGCGGCTGCGGATCCGGCCGAACGGCTTGACCGTGGACAGCAGGGTGGCCGCCAGCAGAAACGCGAGTGCCACCGAAAGCGCGACCACCATGCTCAGCCGGTCGGCGTAGGCGGGCAGAACCGTTCCGCCCTCGGTCGCCCGGGCCAGGTCGGCCACCCCGGGCACCAGCCGCAGGTTGCTGCCTGCCACCAGTACCGCGGTCAGCGCCAACTTGGCCGCCACCCAGTAGTGGCGGAACAGCCCCCACGGTGTGCCCAGCGCCGCGGCCAGGCCCGAGACCAGCGCCAGCAGGCTCAGCGGGAGCACCAGCAGCCCCGCCAGCTCGGCTGCGGCTCCGTAGAGCACACCGGCCCGGGCGGCGCCATCGGCGGCCAGGCCGGCGGCCAGCAGCGCCAGGACGCTGCCGTGCACGCCGACCCAGCCGACCGACGCGATGACATGCACGCTCAGCAGCGCCTTGCGCGGTCCGCCCGGCGGGATGCTCACCTGGTGCCGCCCTTGCGGCCGCCCCCGCTCGTTCCCGGCGTCCAGTTCAGCACGCTGGCGCGCTCGTGGAACTCGTCGGCGGTTATGTCGCCGCGCGCGAAACGTTCGGCGAGCAGCTTGCGTGCGTCGTACTCCGGCGGCTCCGAGACGCCACCCGCCCACGGCGGGCGGTGGCCCCTGGCACGCGAGAACAGCAGGTAGGCGAGTGCCCCCAGCAGCAGGAGCAGGAAAAGCAGCATTGCGGCTCCGATCAGCGGTGGGAACGGCGGTCCGTGGTGGAAGCGGTCAGGAGGGCCGGCGAACATCGCGAGTTCGGCGGCTTGGGCCCCTGCCGCGGTCAGTGCGGTATTCATGCCTCCAGAGTGGGCGGCACAGGCCCGCCGCGCGTCGCCCGTGGGGCGGCACTCGGGCTACGCACCCGGCACCAGTGCGAATACGCCCTGGAACCGATGCCCTGCAGCGCTGGGCGGACTAGTGTCGTTGGGGTGATCCGCGAGAAACGCACCGCCCGCGTCCTCGCCCTGGACATCCCCATCGCGCTCGGCATCGGCGCGGCGGCGATGGCCGGTGCCCACTTCGGCGGCGGCCCGCCCGCCGGCGGACCCGGCGACACCCCGCAGTGGGGCCCGGGCGGCACCCACGCCCGGGGCGGCCCGCCCTGGGCCGACGGCGGCGGCGACCCCGGCGCCATTGCCGCGCTGCCGCCCGCCGCCTATGCCTGCATCGCCGCGGTGGTGGTATGCCTCGCGGTGCGCCGCTTCCACCCGCTGGCCGCGTTCGCCTGCGCGATGGCCGCCGTCACCGTGTTCCTCGCCTTGGGCCAGGACAGTGCGCCGCTGCGGCTGGGGCTTGCCGTGCTGGCCTACACCGCGGCGTCGCTGCTGCCGCTGCGGCAGTGGACACCCTGGCTGGTGCTGGCGGTGCCGATGTTCCTCGCCGGCCGCGCGGAGCTGCCCTACTTCGGGTTGCTCGACCCCTCCACCGCCACCGCCGTGTTCCTCTTCGCACCGCTGCTGCTGCTCCCGGCGGCGCTGGGTGTGATCGTGCGCTCCCGCCGCGAGACCGCCCGCCGCGAACGCGACCAGGAGCTGCGCCGCTCGGCCTATGAGGAACGGCTGCGCATCGCCCGCGAAGTGCACGACGTCGTGGGGCACAGCCTCTCGGTCATCAACATGCAGGCCGGGGTCGCCCTGCACGTGCTGGGCAAGCGGCCGGAACAGGCCGAACCCGCGCTGCAGGCGATCCGCCAGACCAGCAAGGACGCGCTGGTGGAGCTGCGCGGCACTCTCGCGGTATTCCGCGCACCCGAGGACGGTGCGGACGGCGGTCCGGCCGGTGGCGCCGGCGCGGCTCCGGCGGCCACCGGAGCCGGTTCCGGCTCCGGCAGCGTGCCCGGCAGCGGCGCGGCGGCGGCCGGCCCCGGAACCGAACGCGAGCCCGTTCCCGGACTGGGCCGACTCGATGAGCTCACAGCGGGTATCGGATCCGCAGGGCACAGTGTCGACGTGCGTATCGAAGGCGAGCGCACCGCGCTGCCCGCGGCGCTCGACCACGCCGCCTACCGGATCGTCCAAGAGGCGCTGACCAACGCGGTCCGGCACAGCGGCGGCACCGGCTCGACCGTCGTCATCGGCTACCGTCCCCAGTCCCATCCCGAGGAGTTGACCGTGGAGATCACCGACAACGGACCCGCCCGCCGCGGCGGCCATCAGGAAGGCAGCGGCATCGCCGGGATGCGCGAGCGGGCCCGGGCTGTCGGCGGGCGGCTCGAAGCCGGACCGCGTGCCGAGGGCGGGTTCCGGGTGCGCGCCGAGCTGCCGCTGGGGGAGCGTTGAGCACGATCCGGGTGGCCCTCGCCGACGACCAGGAACTGGTGCGCATGGGCCTGCGGGTGCTCATCGACGCCGAGGACGACATGGCCGCCGCCGGCGAAGCCGCCGACGGGCGCCAAGCGGTCGAGGTCGTGCGCCGCGAGCGCCCCGACGTCATCCTGATGGACGTGCGGATGCCCGGCATGGACGGCATCGCCGCGCTGCGCGAGATCGCCGCCGACGACACCCTGTCCGGTACCCGGGTCGTGGTGCTGACCACCTTCGAGCTGGACGAGTACGTCTTCGACGCGCTGCGCGCCGGAGCGGCCGGATTCCTGATCAAGGACAGCGACCCCGGCGAGCTGCTGCGCGCGATCCGGTTGGCGGCGGCGGGCGAATCGCTGCTGTCGCCGTCGGTCACCCGCAGCGTCATCGCCTCCTTCACCGCCCGCGCGCCCTCCAGCGGGCCGCGGCCCCAGCTGGGCGAGCTGACCGAACGCGAACGCGAGGTGCTGGCCCTGGTCGGCGAGGGACTGTCCAACGCCGAGATCGCCGAGCGCCTCGTGGTCAGCCCGGCCACCGCGCGCACCCACGTCAGCCGGGCCATGGTCAAGCTGCACGCCCGCGACCGCGCCCAGCTCGTGGTGATCGCCTACCGCGCCGGTCTGGTGAACTGAACCGCAGGCCTGTATGCAGCAGCGTTCCCGCCCGACGGCCGATCGCTGACGGCGAACACAGCAGGGGGAACAAAACCCGACTCTCGTTTATTGAGTGATAGTGACTCAACAAGGAGGGTCTGATGACTGAAGCGCAGTCCAACGCGACATTCCCCGTGCTTCCCCTCGACGACGAGGTCGTGCTGCCCGGCATGGTCGTGCCGGTCGACATCTCCGACTCCGAGGTCCGCGCCGCGGTCGACGCCGCCCGCGCCGGGAGCGAGGGCGCAGCAAAGGTGCCCGGCATCCGCGCGGCCGGCAAGCCGCAAGTGCTGATCGTCCCCCGCATCGACGGCAACTACGCGGCGGTCGGCACCCTCGCCGTCATCGAACAGGTCGGCCGCACCCCCGAGGGCGAACCGGCCGCGGTCCTGCGCGGCGCCGCGCGGGCGCGTGTCGGCAGCGGCACCACCGGCCCCGGCGCCGCCCTGTGGGTCTCGGCCGAGGTCCACGACGAGGAACCGCCCGAGGCCGGCTACCCCGGCAAGGTCCAGGAGCAGGCCCGCGAGTTCAAGTCGCTGCTGACCACATACCTGCAGAAGCGCGGCGCCTGGCAGATCCTGGACGGCATCCAGCAGCTCGACGACCCCGGCCGCCTCGCCGACCGCGGCGGCTACTCGCCCTTCCTCAAGACCGGGCAGAAGCTGCAGCTGCTTGAGACCTACGACGTCGCCGAGCGGCTGCGGCTCCTCAACGAGTGGACCCGCGAGTACCTGGCCGAACTCGACGTCGCCGAGACCATCGACCAGGACGTCACCGAGGGCGTCGAAAAGCAGCAGCGCGAGTTCCTGCTGCGCCGCCAGATGGAAGCCATCCGCAAGGAGCTCAACGAGCTCGGCGGCAAGCCCGGCAGCGAAGAGGACGACTACCGCGAACGCGTCGAGTCCGCCGAGCTCCCCGACCACGTGCGCAAGGCCGCGCTGGCCGAGGTCGACAAGCTGGAGCGGGCCGGCGACTCCTCGCCGGAGTCCGGGTGGATCCGCACCTGGCTCGACACCATCCTCGACATGCCGTGGAACACCCGCACCGGCGACACCTACGACATTGCCGGGGCCCGCGAGATCCTCGACACCGACCACGCCGGCCTCGACGACGTCAAGGAGCGCATCGTCGAGTACCTCGCGGTGCGCAAGCGGCGCGAGGACCGCGGCCAAGGCGTGATCGGCGGGCGCCGCAGCGGGGCCGTGCTCGCCCTGGTCGGCCCGCCCGGTGTCGGCAAGACCTCGCTGGGCGAATCCGTGGCGCGCTCCATGGGCCGCGAGTTCACCCGCGTGGCCCTGGGCGGGGTGCGCGACGAAGCCGAGATCCGCGGACACCGGCGCACCTACGTCGGCGCGCTGCCCGGGCGCATCGTCCGCGCCATCAAGGAATCCGGCTCGATGAACCCGGTCGTGCTGCTCGACGAGATCGACAAGGTCGGCAGCGACTTCCGCGGCGACCCCACCTCGGCACTGCTCGAGGTGCTCGACCCCGCGCAGAACCACACGTTCCGCGACCACTACCTGGAGGTCGACCTCGACCTGTCCGACGTCGTCTTCCTCGCCACCGCCAACGCGCTGGAGACCATCCCGGGTCCGCTGCTGGACCGCATGGAACTGGTGCAGCTCGACGGTTACACCGAGGACGAGAAGGTGACCATCGGCCGCGACCACCTGCTCCCGCGCCAGCTGGAGCGGGCCGGCCTGGAATCCGGCGAGGCCGAGTTCGGCGACGACGCCCTGCGCAGGATCGCCGCCGAGTACACCCGCGAGGCCGGCGTCCGCGAATTGGAACGCACGATCGCGCGGGTGCTGCGCAAGGTGGCGGCCGGTGTGGCGCTGGGCGACCGCGAGCTTCCGGTGCGGGTCGGCGCCGACGACCTTACCGGCTTTGTCGGGCGGCCCAAGCACACCCCGGAAACCGCCGAACGCACCTCCGTGCCGGGGGTGGCCACCGGCCTGGCGGTCACCGGTACCGGCGGGGACGTCCTGTTCGTCGAGGCGTCCCTGGCCGACGCCGAGTCCGGCGCCAGCGGGCTGACCCTGACCGGCCAGCTCGGCGACGTGATGAAGGAGTCCGCCCAGATCGCGCTGTCGTACCTGCGCTCGCGGGGCGCCGAACTCGAGCTGCCGGTGGCCGACCTCAAGGAGCGCGGCGTCCACCTGCACGTCCCTGCGGGCGCGATCCCCAAGGACGGGCCCAGCGCCGGTGTCACCATGACCACCGCCCTGGCCTCGCTGCTATCGGGCCGCCCGGCCCGCTCGGACGTGGCCATGACCGGCGAGGTCTCGCTCACCGGCCGGGTGCTGCCGATCGGCGGAGTCAAGCAGAAACTCCTGGCTGCGCACCGGGCGGGCATCACCACCGTGCTGATCCCGGCACGCAACGAGCCCGACCTGGACGACGTGCCCGACGACATCCGCGAACAGCTCACGGTGCACGCCGTCAGCGACGTCCGCGAGGTCCTGGACCTGGCCCTGAGCCCCGCCGAACTGCGGGAGCCGGTGGCGGTCTAGCGGCCATCGGAGCCGGACAACACCACCGCGGGCCGCCCTGCCGGGGCGGCCCGCACGTGTGTCAGGGGTCCTTGTAGATGGATTGGTCGCCGATGCGGCGCCAGACGAGGACGGTGTCGCCTTCGTCGTCTTTCTCGAAATGGAAGGTGGCATGCGCGTACCGCGAATCGGGGGACCAGGTGATCGAGTAGACGTGCACGGATCGGAGCCGGAAGTTCAACGAGGCCGGCCACTGAGCGTCCGCCGAATGCGCTCCTGCGGTCGCCGGGATGCCCTGCCTAATCGCGGCGATCAAGCCGTGCCGCTGGTGCCGGGATAGTCGGGCGAAGTCGAAGTCGAACGCGTCAGTCGCAGTGAACTTCACAAACCTTCCTCCGGATTGCAGTGGCTAAGCCGTTCCAGACGGTCGAGGAACTCCTCCGCTGTCATGCCCGGCCCCACTCCGGACGCGGCGATCTCCGCATCAACTTCTCGTTCCGCCTGTTGCCGGCCCTCCTCCCAGAACCACGCGTCGTCGGGGTGCACGGCGACGCGCGGGAGCAGGATGATGCAGCCTTCCCGCGCAACCACCTCGACGATCGCATTCGGGGTGTGCAGGCCCAGCATTTCCCGCACCTCTTTCGGAAGGGTGCATCCTTCCCCCGACTGGACCGGCCAGCCGTATCCGAGGTGCTCAACCGACGTGGCGGGTTCGGTCCAAGGGCCCAGTGGTATTTCCATCCGCCACCTTCAGATCGCTGTGTGCATGTGCATGAGGACGGTAGCGAACCGTCACCCGGTGTGTCCGGGTTTTCGAGGGGCATCCCGTCAGTGCAGCAAGGGCTGGGGGATTACTACCGTGGACGTATGACCTCTGCGAACGACGCTGAACGAGAACTGCACGTCGCCGTCATCGGCTACGGCAAGGGTGGCGAGGTGTTCCATGCGCCGCTGATCGACACGACTCCGGGGCTGCGGCTTTCGGCGGTGGTGACCGGTAACCCCGAGCGGCAGGCGGCGGTGCGGGGGCGCTACCCCGGGGCCGAGGTGATCGCGACGGCCGAGGAGCTGTGGGAGCGTACCGGCGACATCGACATCGCGGTGGTCACCACCCCCAACGAGACCCACGTGCCGCTGGCGCGGGCCGCGCTGAAGTCCGGGTTCGGTGTGGTGGTCGACAAGCCGTTTGCGTTGGGCTCGGGCGAGGCGCGTGAGCTGGCCGAGGAGGCGCGGCGGCTGGAGCAGGTGCTGACCGTCTACCAGAACCGGCGCTGGGACTCCGATTTCCTCACGTTGTGGAAGCTGATCGACGAGGGCGCGCTCGGGCGGGTGCACCGCTTCGAGTCGCGTTTCGAGCGGTGGCGGCCCGCGGCCAAGGGCACCTGGCGCGACAGCGGCGCCCCCGAAGCCGGTGCCGGGATCCTCTACGACCTCGGTCCGCACCTGATCGACCAGGCCGTGAACCTGTTCGGGCCGGTGGAGTCGGTCTATGCCGAACTGGAGGCGCGGCGCGGCGCCGCCGCCGACGACGACTCCTTCCTTGCGCTGACCCACGCCGGCGGCGTGCGTTCGCACCTGTGGATGAGTGCCGTGGCCGCCCAGTTCGGGCCGCGGTTCCGGGCGCTGGGCGACCGCGCCGCCTTCACCATCAGCGGGCTGGACTCCCAGGAGGACCGCTTGGGCGAGGGCGAGCGGCCCGACGCCGCCGACTGGGGCGTGGAGCCGCAGTCGGCCTGGGGGCGGTTGGGCACCGACGAGGAGTCGCACGAGGTCCGCAGCGAGCGCGGGTGCTACCCGGCGTTCTACGCGGCGGTGCGCGACGCGGTCGGCGAGGGCGAGCCGCTGCCGGTTGAGCTGCACGAGGTAATCCACGGCCTGGAGGTAATCGAGGCCGCCCGGCGCAGCGCCCGCAGCGGGCGGGTGGCGGCGGTCGAAGCGGGCTGAGCGGTCCGCCCGCCCCGGCGCCGATAACCAACCGAACCGTTGGATGACCGGGCCGTTGGCTCACCGGCTCACTCGGCGCCGCCGGGGTCCGCGGCGGGCCCCGGCGCCGGAGTGTGTTCGACGCCGCGCACCGCGGCGTTGGCCATGGCCACGATGTGCTCGCGCAGGTCGGCGCGGCCCGGTGCCGTGCCGACGCGCGGGCCCACCACCAGCCGGGTCACCTGCGGCATCGCGCTCGGCCACGCACCCAGGGCGAGCAGGGACAGCAGTGTCATGGCGGCGGTGCTGTCGGGTTCGATGCCCATGGTCCGGGCCAGGGCCAGCACTTTGGCGGAGTAGATGTCGGAGCGGGCGCTGTCGTCGGGCAGCGGCCGCTCCTCGAAGTACAGCGCCTCCCACATGAGCAGGCGCATCATCGTGCGGTTGGCGGCGTGGGCGTCGAAGAGCCGCCCCACCCACTCGCCGACGTCCTCGCCGGGCGCGGGCAGTGTCGCGGCATGCTCGGTCTTCACCGCCTCCAGTACGGCCTGGAACAGCTTCTCCTTGCTGCCGAAGTGCCCGTAGACGCGCTCCTTGTTCACACCCGCCGCGGTGGCGATGCGGTCGATGCGCCCTCCGGCGATGCCGTGTTCGGCGAATTCGGCGCGTGCGGCCTCCAATAGTTTGCGGCGGGTGGCCGCGCTGTCCCTAGAACCCATGTCACAAGCATACCGAATTGACAGCCAACCATTTGGTTGGTTTTCATGGGGTCATGCCCAACCAGGACTCCATCCTCGCCGAGCCGACCGCCGCCGCGGGCTTGTCGCGGGCCCAACCGCGGGTGGCTCCCCAGATCCTCACCATGGCCCTGGCCGGGCTGATGATCACCGGCCAGCTTTACCTCGCGCTACCGCTGCTGTCCCCGATCGCGCAGTCCACCGGGTCCACCGTCGGCGCCGCCAGTTGGACACTCACGGCCTACGGCGCCGCCTACGCCCTGGGATTCCTCGTCATCGGCCCGCTCGTGCCGCGCATCGGCCACCGGCGGCTCATCGTCGCCGGGCTGGCCGCCACCGCCGCGTTCGCCGCGGTCACCGCCTACATGCCCACCATCGGCAGCGTCATCGCGGCCCGAGCGCTCCAGGGGTGCGCGGCCGCGGCCTTCGCGCCCACCGCCATTGCCTACCTCACGCACCACATCCCCGAGCGGCGCCGCCCCCTGGCTTTCACCGCGCTCACCTGCTCGTTCCTTGCATCGGCGGTTGTGGCCCAGGTCGGCGGCCGACTCGTCGCCGACCAATGGGACTGGTCGGCGGCCTTCCTCGCCTCGGCCGCCGTCACCGGCGCCGTCGCCGTGCTCGCCGGCCTGGTGCTGCGCCCGGCCGTCCCGGACCGCTCCACCCCGGTGGCGACGGCGTACCGGGGCATGCTCACCGCGGCGGTGCTGCCCCGGTTGATCCCCCTCTACATTGCGGCGGCGACCCTGCTCTTCGGGTTTGTGGGCGTCTACGCGGCGGTGCGCCTCACCGACCCGCTGGGCGTGGCCGGCGACTCAGACGCCCTGCTCACGCTGCGGGCGAGCGGGCTGCCCGCGATCCTGGCCGCACCGCTGCTGACGCCGGCGATGGCGCGGTTGGCGCCGCTGCAGCGGCTGGCGATGAGCACCGCCGCCGCGGCCGTGCTCATCGCCGCGGCAGCGATCTCCGTACCGCTGACCGGCTCGGTCGCCGTGTTCACGGTGCTGCTGGCCGGCTACGTGCTCGCCACGGCCGTCGCCCTGCCCACCGCGATGCAGGCCACCACCGCCGCGGCCGGTGCGCACCTGGCCGGTGCCAGCGCCCTGTACGGGTTCTGGCTCTATGTGGGGTCCAGTGCAGCGGCACCCCTGGTCGCCGCCGTCGCCGGAGCCGGATTCCTCGGCGTGGGCGGGGTGTTCGGCGGCGTGCTGCTGGCCGGCAGCGCGGCAGCGCTTGCCGCCTCCCGGATGCGTTGAGCAGGCGCACGGGCACAACCGGCAACCCGCGTGCACGTGGCCGGGGATGCCGCCGCTAACGTCGGATGTGTGGATGAGGGGACCGCGGTAAGCAGCAGCCACACCGGCCACCGCGCCGGAAGTACCGGGTACCGGCGCATCGTCGTGGCCATGACAGCGGCCGGGATCGCCACGTTCGCCCAGTTGTACGCGGTGCAGGCGGTGCTGCCCGGTCTCGCCGACAGTTTCTCGGCGTCCGCGTCCCAAGTGGCGTTGAGCGTCTCTTTCGCCACCGCCGGGCTGGCCGCGTTCGTGCTGGTGTGGAGCGGTATCGCCGACCGATTCGGCCGCGTCCGGGTGATGGCCGTAGCACTGTCGGTCTCCACCGCGCTGGGCCTGGCCGCGCCGTTCGCACCGGACATGTGGACGCTGCTCGCACTGCGCGGCCTGCAGGGCGCGGCGCTGGGCGGCGTCCCGGCCGTGGCAATGGCCTACCTCGCCGAGGAGATCGACCACGGCCACCTCTCCCGCGTCGCCGGCGTCTACATCGCGGGCAACACGGTCGGCGGCATGAGCGGGCGGCTGGTGGCCGGTGCTGTCGCCGACCTCGGCGGATGGCGGTGGGGTGTCGCCGCGGACTCGCTGCTCGCCCTGGCCGCACTGGTCGTGTTCGCCGTTGCCGTGCCGCGCAGCCGCGGGTTCACCGCCAAACGCCGCGGATCGGCCGGCCCCGGACTGGTGCGGCGGGTACGTTCGGCCGTCAGCGACCCCGGCCTGCTCGCGCTCTACTGCCAGGCGCTGTTCCTGATGGGCGCGTTCGTCACGGTCTACAACTACCTCGGCTTCCGGATGACCGGCCCGCCCTTCGGACTCTCCCAGACCCTGGTGGCCTTCCTGTTCGTCGCCTACCTCGCCGGCACCGCCGGATCGGCGGCCGCCGGGCGGGTGGTCGAGCGGCTGGGGCGGCGCGCCGTGCTGCTCACCGGGGTCGCGGCGATGGCGGCCGGAGCCGCTGTGCTGCTCGCCCCCTCGCTCACGGCGGTGATCGGCGGGCTGCTGCTGTTCACGTTCAGCTTCTTCGTCGCCCACACCACCGCCTCGGCGTGGGTGGGTCGGCGGGCCACGGTCGCGCGCGCTCAGGCCGCGGCCCTTTACACGCTGGCCTACTATCTGGGCTCCAGCACTTTCGGCTGGCTCGGCGGCATCTGCTACGAAGCCGTCGGCTGGACCGGTGTGGTGGTCTACGTCCTCGCGCTCCTCGCCGCTGCGGCCCTGGCCGGAACCGCCCTGCGCGACAGGCGGGGATGAGAGGCTCGTAACGCGGCCGCGCGCGGGTGGTGCTGCGGCCGCTGCGGACACCGCGGCCCGCGACCGCCCGGCCGCCGCCTGCGCATTGCGCCGGTGCGGCGGAGCCGGCGCGGTGCGGGCACCGCGCAGCAGGAAGGAAAGGAAGCCGTGGCCCAGGTTCTTGTCGTCGCCGACGACCTCACCGGCGCCAACGCCACCGGCGCCCGGTTCGCGCGCGCCGGTATGCGGGTCGCCACCGTCACCCCCGAGCACGTCACCGCCGTCGCCGCGGAGTACGACGCGGTGGTCGCCAACCTCGACAGCAGGCACGCCTCTGCCGAGCAGGCCGCCGACCTGGTGGCCGACGTCATCGAAGCGATCTGGCCGGTGGGCCTGGTCGTCAAGCGGATCGACAGCACCCTGCGCGGCAACGTCGGTGCTGAACTGGAGGCCGCCTGGCGCGCGGTGCGCGAGCGCGTACCGGCCCGCACCGCCGTGCGCGCGCTGGTGGTGCCCGCCTTCCCCACCGGCGGCCGCACCACCGTCGACGGCGTCCAACTGCTCGGCGGCCTGCCACTGGAGCAGACCGAGCTGGCCCGCGACCCGTACTGCCCGATGGACACCGGCGACATCGCGGCGATCCTCGCCCGCCAGAGCGGCCTGGCCGTGCGCAGGGTGGCGGTCCGCCAGGTCACCCAGAACATGCTCACCGCCGAACTTCGCTCCGGCGACGAACCCGTGCTGGTCTGCGACGCCGCCGACGAACAGCGCATCGAGGCCCTCGCCGGGGCGGCCGCCGAAGTGCACCGCGAGGACGGCACCGTCTGGGTGGCGGCCGACCCCGGGCCCAGCGGGGCACTGCTTGCCTATGCAATGCGGCTGCGCGGCCAGGCGCGCGCGCCGGGACCCGTGCTGGCCGTCGCGGGCAGCACCACCGACCTGACCCGGCGCCAGGTGGCCGCCCTCGCTCGCTCCGGTCCCGTACGCTTCGTCGACGCCGAAGCCGACCGCCTCGGCGGCGGCGACCGCGATCACGCCGCCGATGTCGCCCGGCAGCTCACCGAACGGATCGGTTCCGCGGTCTTTCCCGACGTCGTCGTGCTGCGCCTGGTCGGGCCCGGCCCGGCGGCGGAGCCCCGCACGGCCGTGCGGGCCCTGCCCGCGCGCCTGGCCGAGCTGCTGGCCGAGGTGGTCGGGGCGGTCGAGGAGCAGGCCGGCAGCCACGCGCTGCCCAGCGGCCTCTACCTCACCGGCGGCGATGTCACCTCCTGCGTGTTCGACGCGCTGGATGTGCACGGCTTCGCGGTCGGCGGCGAGGTGCTGCCGCTTGCGGTGCACGGCACCATCAGCGGCGGCTCGCTCGACGGCGTACCGGCGGTGGTCAAGGGCGGCCTGGTCGGCGACGAATCGGCGGCGGTGGAGTGCCTGGGCCGCCTGCGCCGCGCCGCGCGGGCCCGGCTGCAGCAGGTGCACTCGGAGGTCTCCGAACATGTCCTGCCCCCCGCCGGCCGCCCCGCCCGCAACCCGGCCGGGCCCGCCTGAGCGGTCATCAAGGGCTGACGCGGCGCGAGCCGGTTACCCGCTGCGGTGCGTCGCCGCATCCCGCAAGCCGCGCCGGCAGGAGCGGGCCGCCCGATGCTGCCCGCCACCTGTGAGCACCGCAACACCCCCGCCCCAGCGCAGCGGGCACCCCGTCAACTAGACTGCCCGGCAATTTACCCACTGGAGGCTCCGCAGCTCACAACACACAACCAGAGGAGGAGAATGACGCCACTCCGCTACGAAACCATCCGGCGCCTGCCCAAGGTGCTGCTGCACGACCACCTCACCGGCGGCCTGCGCCCGGGCACCGTGCTCGACCTCGCCGCCCGCACCGGATCCCCGCCCCTGCCCGCCGAAGACCCCGGCCGGCTGCGCGCCTGGTTCGCCGCCGCGGCGCCCACACCCGAGGACCGCGCCCAGCGGCTGGACACCGTCCTCGGCCTGCTGCAGGACTCCGAGTCGCTGAAGCGGGCGGCGGCCGAATGCGCCCAGGACCTCTCCGCCGACGGCGTCGTCTACGCCGAGGTGAAACTCGCCCCCGAACAGCACACCGAGGGCGGACTCACCCGGGAGCAGGTGGTCGACGCGGTCCTGGAAGGCCTGCAGGTCGGCCGGGCCAAGGCGCGCCTGTTCGGCGCAGCCGCCGACGTGCGGCTGCTGCTGACGGCCATGCGCCAGGCGGCCGATTCGCTGGAGATCGCCGACCTGGCGGTGCGCTACCGCCACCGCGGGGCGGTCGGCTTCGACATCGCCGGTCCCGAGGCCGGCTACCCGCCCACCCGGCACATCTCCGCCTGCGAGCACGTCAAGCGGGCCAACTTCCACCTGAGCCTGCACGCCGGCGAAGGGTTCGGGCTGTCGTCCATCTGGGAGGCCATCCAGTGGTGCGGCGCCGACCGGCTCGGCCAGGGCGTGCGCATCTTCGACGACATCGCCGTTGCCGACGACGGTTCGGCCAAACTGGGCGAACTCGCCGCCTACATCCGCGACAAGCGCATCCCGTTGGAGCTGTGCCCCACCTCCAACGTCAACGCCGGCGTGGTGCCGTCGCGGGCCGCGCACCCGGTCGACACGCTGCGCAGGCTGCGGTTCCGTGTGACCGTCAACACCGACAACCGGCTGCTCGACAGCACCACCCTCAGCGAGGAGCTGGCCCTGCTCGCCGCGGAGTTCGGCTACACGGCCGAAACGCTGCGGTGGTTCGCGGTCAACGCCATGAAGTCGGCGTTCATCGGCCACGACGAACGGTTGGCCCTGATCGACCAGGTCATCAAGCCGGGCTACGCCGCCGAGCAGACCCACCGGGCCGGCGCGGCGTTCTTCCGCCAGGAAGACCCCTGGTAACAGGCGCGGCGGGCGCTGCGGGCACTGCCGGATGTCAATCCGCCTCGGGCGCAACCTTGGGGACCGCGAACGGCGGCGTGCCGGTGCCCACCACCCGGTAGCCGCCCCAGACATTGGCCTCGGTGAGCCTGCCCGCTCCCTCGTGCCCGTCGGGAGTGCGCAGCCGCACCGCGGTGTCGCCGGCGGCGAAGGCCGCGTCGGCGGCCGGGTCCGGCGAGATCCGCCCCACCCACCGGTAGGCGCCCGCCAAGGGGTCGAAGTGCCCGGCCAGGTGGGCCTCCACAGCGGCCTCGGTGCCGCCGGCCACCAGGGTGGCGGGTCCGTGGTATTCCTCCTCGGCATCGCCCATAACGCTCACGGTGTCCCGGCCCCCTCGGCTCCCTTGCCCGGCTTTTCCCTCTTGTCCCGCGGCACCGCGCCGGTGTCCCTGGCTGCGTCGGCCCCCGCATCCGCCGGTGCCGCGCGCACACCCGGCGGCGTACAGGGGCGCCCGCGCCCGCGGTCCCGCCCGCGCGGGGCCGCCCGCGCAGTGCGCACGTGGTAGGAGTCCGGGTCGAACCGGCGGGTGCGCAAGGCGAACTCCCAGGTGAAACCCGGCCACAAGGTGGTGTTGCGGCCCTGGTCGTTCAGGTACCAGCTGTCGCAGCCGCCAGAGACCCACACTGTGCCGCGCATCTTCCGCTGCACCCGGCGGGTGTAGGCCTCCTGGGCGTCGGCGCGCGGTTCGAGCCGGTCGGCGCCGTTGTCGTGCGCGTAGCGCAGCGCCGCCATCGTGTAGGCGATCTGGGCTTCGAGCATGAACACCTGGGAGGAGTGGCCCAACCCGGTGTTGGGCCCGGCCAGCACGAACAGGTTGGGATATCCGGCCACGGTGGTGCCGCGCAGCGCTTGGATGTCCTGTCCCCAGTGGTCGGCGAGCAGCACCCCGTCGGCGCTGCGCAGCCGCGCGGCGATCGGCGGCTCGGTGACCTGGAACCCGGTGCCGAAGATGATGGTGTCCACCTCGTGGCGGGTGCCGCCGCGGGTGACGACCGCATCGGGCCGTACCTCGGCGATGGGGTCGGTGACGACGTCGACGTTGGGCCGGGCCAGCGCAGGATAGTAGTCGTTGGACAGCAGGATGCGCTTGCAGCCGATGGTGTAGTCGGGTGTGAGCCGCCGGCGCAGCCCGGGGTCCTTGATGCCGCGGCGCAGGTTCAGCCGCGCCAGCTGCTCGGCCACCGCGAGCAGCTTCGGGTTCTGCACGAACCCGAGCACGAAGTTCTCCCTACCCCAGTAGATGCAGGTGCGGGCGATGCGCTGGGTCAGCGGCAGTCTGCGGAACAGCAGGCTCTCCGCCCGGGTGATATCGCGGTCGTGGCGGGGGATCACCCACGGCGGCGTGCGCTGGAACAGCTTCAGCTCGGCCACGGCCGGCTGGATCTCGGGGACGAACTGGATCGCCGAGGCGCCCGTGCCGACCACCGCCACCCGGCGCCCGGCGAGGTCGCGGCCGTGGTCCCAGGCAGCCGAGTGGAAGACCGCCCCGGCGAACGAGCCGAGACCGGGGATGTCGGGATAGGCGGGATCGGCGAGCGGGCCGCACCCGGTCACCAGGAACTGGGCGGTGACCGTGCCGCCGGTGGTCTCCACCCGCCAGTGGTTGGGGCCGGGCTCCCACCGCGCCTCGGTGACGTCGTGGCCGAACCGGGCGTGGCGCACCACGTCGTGGTCCTTGGCGACCCGGCGCAGGTAGTCCCAGATCTCGGGCTGCGGCGAGAAGCTGCGGCTCCAGTCGGGGTTGGGCGCGAACGAGAAGGAGTACAGGTGGGAGGGGACGTCGCAGGCGGCGCCCGGGTAGGTGTTGTCGCGCCAGGTACCGCCCACCTCGTCGGCGCGCTCCAGCAGCACGATGTCGTCGAGCCCGGCCTGTTTGAGCCGCACCGCCATGCCGATCCCGGCGAACCCGGTGCCGACGATGGCGACCCGGTAGTGCGGCGGTGCCGCCGCGCGGGGGGTGGTCGCGTCCTGGTCCTCGGTCACGTCAGCCGTTCCTTTCGACCGGTGGGATGGACGGCGCCCCGGAGCCGGCGGAGGGGTTCCGGTCCCGGGGCGCCGGCTGGAGCCGGCCCGCAGGCTCAGGCGCGTTGAGCCTCCGGGCCGGCGGTCGAGGGGCCGGCGGCCGAGCGGGCCGCTGTGGCTCCGCTGCTACCGAGCAGTCCGGCTTTGCGCCAGAAGTACCTGCCGGGTCCGGAGATGGCGCCGGCGCGGTCGAGGGTGTCGACGACCTTGCGCGCCGCCCAGGTTTTGGTGTCGGTCCAGTGCGGGTTGCGGCGGGCCGCTTTGCGGGCCGCGCGCGGGTCCAGGCCCACGCGGGCGTAGGCCTTGGGGCTGACCAGGCGGGTCGCGGAGTAGTAGACGACCAGGCCCAGCACGAACCGGCTGTAGTGCTGGACGAGGGGGCCGCGCCGCTGCCAGTCGCGCGCGAACTCCTCGCGGGCGTAGCGCATGTGCCGGGCCTCCTCGACGACGTGGATGCGCGAGACGGCGCGGGTCAGCGGTTCCAGTTCGTCGTCGGCCATGATCTCGCGCTGCAGCTGGTCCAGGATCTCCTCGACGAACAGCGCGCCGCTGAAGGTCAGCGGGCCGTTGGACACCGTCTTGAACACGCGGCCGAGGAACTGGGCGACGGGGTCGAGCCGGTAGTAGGGAGCGTCCAGCTTGCCGAGCAACTTGGCGAACATGACCGAGTGGCGGCACTCGTCGGCGACCTCGGTGTAGGCGTACTGCACGTGGTTGGTGGTGGGGTCGCGGTCGTAGGCGTGGCGCACCAGCATCTGCATCAGGATCGTCTCGAACCAGATCCCGATGCTGGCCAGGCTGGCGATCTCCTGGCGGCTGAGCTCTTTGCGCTGTTCCTCGGTGAGCGTCTCCCACAGCTCGGTGCCGTAGAGGGACACCCGTTCGGGCCGGATCGCGTAGCGGTCGCGGTCGATGGGGGCATCCCAGTCGATCTCCACGAGCGGGTCGAAGGACGCCTTGGCCGAGGAGCGCAGCAGGCGTTTGGCGATGTCTTCGCGATCGGTGGTTCGGGTCTGCGGCTCAACGGTCACGCCGGTCCTCCTTATCCCGGTCGGCGGCGGTCCGGCGGGTACCGAGGGGCCTCGGGGCGGCCGCCGGGCCGCGCCGTGCGGGGCGGATGTGTGATCTCGTCCACATTCGGATGCCGAAACATTACAACGGGCATTGTCACAATTCAACCGGTAGTGGAATGTGGCTCACTGTGCGGAGCGGCGCGCAGTAGGACGGCGGGCCCGGTCGGGCTGTGCAGCGGCGCCCGGGTAAACACGCCTAGTCTTGGGGCATGGCCGAATACCGCATCGACGAGCTGGCGCGGCTCGCAGAGACCACGGTGCGCAACGTCCGCGTCTACCAGGACCGGGGGCTGCTGTCGCCGCCCCGCCGCGAGGGCCGGATCGGTATCTACACCGAAGCCCACCTGGCGCGCCTGCGGTTGATCGGGCAATTACTCAAACGGGGCTACACCTTCGCCAACATCAGCGAGCTGGTCACCGTCTGGGAGCGCGGCGGCGACCTGAACGACATCCTCGGCTTCGAATCGGCCATCGGCGACCCCTGGTCCGACGAAATCCCCGGCTACATCACCGTTGCCGAGCTGCGCGAAATGTTTCCCGGGCAGGTCAGCGCGCCCAACATCACCCGGTCGCTGCGGCTGGGCCTGCTGGAGCGCGAAGGGGTGCGCTTCCGCGTGCCGAGTCCGCGGCTGCTCAACGCCGGCGCCGAACTCGTGGCGGCCGGCATGGAGCTGAGCACCGTCCTGGACATCTCCGAGCGGTTGAAGGAGCGCGTGGGCGGACTCGCCGGCGAGCTGGTGCGCACGGTGGCCGACCACATTCTCGCCGAGCACGCACCCAACGGCATCCTCCAGGGCGACGAGATCGCCGAGACCGCCGCACTGGTGCGCCGGCTGCGGCCGCTCGCCCAGACAGCGGTCGATGCACTCCTCGCCGACGCAATGGCCCGCCACCTGCACGAGGTGCTCGGCGAACACTTCGCCGAGGTACTGGAACACATCAACCAGCGCAAGAGCGCCGGGGACCCCGGCGGCGACGGCGCCGCCGGGGTCTTCGGCGCGGTGGCACAGGTCGGCAACCGCCCGGACGGCGGCAGCGCCGAGCGGTCGGCCTGAGCCGCTCCGCCCGGCGCAGCGGGGTCACTCCCGGGTGCTGTCCGCGCTCGCCACGCTGAGCGGCAGCGGGGCGGTGAAACGCAGCTCGGCGCTCGCGCCCGCGGGAACGGACGGGCGCTGCGGGAAAACCGCGGCGATGCGGCGGTACCCGGACTCCGGGGCCGGGCGCGGGTCCGCCGCGCCCTTGTTCGGCCAGAACGACATCGCCCGCTCGGCCTGGGCGGTGATGGTCAGTGACGGGTTGACCCCGAGGTTGGCCGTCACCGCCGCACCGTCGACGACGTGCACGCCGGGGTGGCCGTAGAGCCGGTGGTAGGGGTCGATCACGCCGGTTTCCGGCGAGGCCCCGATCGGGCAGCCGCCGAGGAAGTGCGCCGTCAGCGGGATGTCCAGGACCTCGCCGACGGTGCCGCCGGGGTCACCGCCGATCTCGTCGGCCAGCCGGGTCATCACCTCCTGGCCCTGCGGGATCCAGGTCGGGTTGGGTTCGCCGTGGCCCTGGCGCGAGGTCAGCACCCGCCGGCCCAGCACCCCGCGCCGCGTGAACGTCGTCAGCGAGTTGTCCAGCGACTGCATGACCAGGCCGATGATGGTGCGTTCGGAGAAGCGGCGTACCGACAGGCTGCGGGAGAAGACGCGGGGGTGGCGCGCGGCTAGCCCGAGGAAACGCAGCCACCGCGGCACCAGCCCGCCGCCGGGGACCTGCATGGTCGCCAGCAGCCCCATGGCGTTGGACCCCTTGCCGTAGCGGACCGGTTCGACGTGGGTGCGGGAGTCGGGGTGCATGGAGGAGGTGATGGCCACGCCGCGGGAGAAGTCCTCGGGCGGGTCGGCGCTCTTGCTCATAGCACCCGCCAGCGACTCGGAGTTGGTGCGCGTCAGCGCGCCCAGCCGCGCCGAAACCCGCGGTAGCAACCCGCTGTCGCGCATGCGGTGCAGCAGCGTCTGGGTGCCGTAGGTGCCGGCGGCGACCACCACTTGGCGGGCGGTGAACGTGCGGGCGTGCTCGCGCCTGCGCGGCGCGCCGGTGGCCAGCGTGTCGACAGCATAACCCGGCCCCCGGTCGCCGCGGGCGGGCAGCTCGCGCAGCCGCTCGGCCGTGGTCATCGGGTGGATCACCGCGCCGTCGCGTTCGGCGAAGTAGAGGTAGTTCTCGGTGAGCGTGTTCTTGGCGCCGTGGCGGCAGCCGGTCATGCACGAGCCGCATTCGATGCAGGCGTCGCGCTGCGGGCCCGCGCCGCCGAAGTAGGGATCGCCGCCGGACTCGCCCGGATCGGCCGGGTGGCCGCCGTCGCCGTCGCGGTCGTCGCCGAAGTAGACCCCGACGGGCGCCCGGTGGAAGGTGGCGCCCACGCCCATGTCCTCGGCGACCTTCTGCAGGTGGTTGTCGGAGGGGGTCATGGTCGGGTTGGTGCGCACGCCGAGCATGCGCCGGGCCTGGTCGTAGTAGGGGGCGAGTTCGCTGCGCCAGTCGGTGATGCCGCGCCACTGCGGGTCGTCGTAGAAGTCGTCCAGCGGCGTGTAGAGGGTATTGGCGTAATTCAGCGAACCGCCGCCGACTCCGGCGCCGGCCAATATCATGACGTCGCGTAGCAGGTGGATGCGCTGGATGCCGTACATGCCCAGCGCGGGGGCCCAGACGAAGTTGCGTAAGTCCCACGAGGTCTCGGGCAGAGTCTCGGGACTGAACCTGCGGCCGGCTTCGAGGACGCCGACGCGGTACCCCTTTTCGGTCAGTCTGAGTGCGCTAACTGCACCGCCGAAACCTGATCCGATGACCACAACGTCGTAGTCGAACCCGTCGGCTCCGGGGGTGGCGGGTGTGGGGTAACGGGGAGCTGTATTGGTGTTGTCGGTCGCCACGGCTTCGCCTTCCTGAACCATCCACGCTGATGAGGGCCCTGCTCCCGGCGGGTTCCGCACGCGAGTCAGGCGGGTGGAAATGTGACATCAACTATTGTAATGTTCCTCACCTACCAGCGGGTAAGGTGTCCTGGGTAACACACGGCAGTGCACACCTCACAATCCCTCGCCCCCGTCACGGGCGCCGAACACGGTGTCCGTAAAGGAGGAAGTCCCATGGCAGAGGAGACGCAAGCGGAAGCCCCCCGCGCCTCCGGCGGAACCGCCTGGAAACGGTTCGGACTCGCCCTCATCCCGGCGCTGGGCGCCGCGGCGGTACTGGTCGGCATGACCGCCCAGGGGACCCTCGCCGCATCGTTCGCCGTCTCCGGCGAAAGCTTCAAGGTCTCGGCCGACCAGCTCAAGGGCACCGGGTTCGCCCAGTTCGGCGACGTCGCAACCTCCGCTGACGGCACCGGGCACCCCGTCGCCATCTCGGTCATCGACGACGTCGAACTCAGCAACCTCTGCCAGTCCGTGCTGATGGACACCCCGGTCGGCGAGGTGACCCTGCTGGTCAACGCCGGCCAGGGCGACCAGCCGGCAACGGCCAAGAACATGGTCATCGACGTGCAGCAGCTCTCCGGCGACGCCAAGTTCACCGAGATGGAGATCGGCCGCGACGCCTCCACCGTCGAGAACGCCACCGGCGAGACCGGCAAGAGCGGGGCCTTCGGCCAGCAGGCGGACACGATCAAGATCGACGGGCTCAAGCAGACGGCGTGGTCGGTCAACGCCGGAACCTTCAGCCTGACCGGGCTGCACCTGGGCATGAAGCCCGGCAACCACGAGTGCTTCTGATCCGATGACGCGAAACGGCGCCTCCCGCGCGTGGCAGACCCCGCGCCCGGCGTTCCGCGAGTGGCGCAAGAGCCGGCCCTTCTGGGGCGGCGTGCTGATCCTCCTCGCCGGAATCGTCATCGTCGCGGCCCCCGCGCTCAACCCCCTCGACCTGATCGTGCAGCAGGGCATCGCCGGTGTCTCGGGCTACTTCGCCGGCGTGCTGCTGATGGCGGTCGGCGTACTGGTGTGGCTGCAGCCCCCGCAGCGGTTCTTCTACGGGATCGCGGCGATCCTGCTTTCCCTGGTCTCCTTCGTCACCTCGAACTTCGGCGGATTCGGGTTCGGGATGCTTTTCGGCATGATCGGCGGCGCGCTGGCCGTGGCCTGGGTACCCGACCGCGGCCGCCCGTCCCGCGCGCCGCGGCGCAACCGCGGGAGGCGGCGCGGTGCCGCGGGCGGGAGCGGGGCCGGGGGTGCGGCCCCGACCGCAGAGGCGCGTCCCGCGCGCGGCCCGGCGGACGTAGGGGACTCCGGGGACTCGGAGGGCTCGGAGGGCTCGGGGGACCGGGCGGATGCCGAGCGCGCGGCGGAAACAGCGGAAACAACGCGGGAAGCCGCCGAGGGTCCGGACCCAGGATCCCCGGGCGGCGGCCAGCACCGGCGGCCGGGCTCCGATGGGGGCGGGACCGATGCGCTGCCGGACGGCGGTCGGCTGCACTCCCTCGTCGCCGTTGCGGCCGTGCTCGCCCTCGCCGCGCCCGCACCCGCCGCGGCCTCCTGGCCCTGGGACGACTGGTTCGGCGGCGGCGACGAGGAGACCTCCTCGCCCGCGCCTTCGCCCTCGCCCACCACTGGTCCGGGGTCATCAGCGTCGCCCGCACCCTCCGGCGGCGACGGCGGTGGCACCGGCGGCGCGGGGCAGGACGGGCAGGACGGCGCAGGGGAAGACTCGGAAGAAGCGCCGGACGGCCAGGACGGCGGAGATGGCGGAGATGGCGGCAAAACCGAACCCGCTGCGGAGTGCACGGTCCAGGAGGGGGCGGCCTCCATCAGCAAGGAAAAGTACCGCGCCCTGCTGGAAGCCTGCAGGCAGGCGAAGGAGCAAGGCAAAGCGCCCGAGTTCGAGGTGCAGCAGAGCGACGACCGCTGGCTCGCCCACACCGAACCCTCCGGGCTGACCGCCGACAGCCTCAGCATGGAGGGCGCCGCCTTTGAAGGCGTGGTGGAGTATCCCGTCAAGGGCGGCACGGTGCGCTACCTCAAACTGTCCATGGACACCGCCGAGGTCAGCGGGGCCCGGCAGTGGTCCAAGGACGGCGGCGCGACCACGTCGATGGATATCCCGGAGATGACCATGTCCGGCGATGTGGTCATGCACGTCACCCGGATGAAGCTGCGGATCCTCGGGATCCCGCTGGAATTCACGCCGAGCTTCCCGCCACCGCTCCTGCTCCCGTCGATGACGGTCACCGACCTGGAGGCCGACCAGTCGCTGGCCCAGGCGCAGACGGTCGAGATCCCTGCGCTCGACCAGCAGGTGAAGGAGTAAGCGGACTGTGGGAGCGGCGGAGCCGGGCGGACCCGCTCCACCGCCCCCGGACGGTGTTTCGGTTTCGCGGGGCCGCCGCAGTTGCCGGCGGCCCCGCCTCGGGTGTTGCTGCGCTGACTGGTACTGGCCGGTCCTACCTGGTCAGACCGCCGAGAGGGCTGCTGCGGACTCCGCGGGATCGGCGGGACCAGCGTCCTGGTCCGCGCCGTCCACATCGGGCAGCAGCCGGCTCGGCGCACCGGCATAGGACACGTGCAGCGCGTCGCGGGCGCGGGTGCAGGCGACGAACAGCAGGTTGCGCTCCTGCTGGTAGATCTGCTCCAGTGCCACCGGGTCGCCCTCGGCGGAGTCGATGGCGGCCTTGGGCGGCAGCAGGGGTTCGCTCATGCCCACGATCGCCAGGCAGCGGAACTCCTGCCCCTTGAGCTTGTGCATGGTGCCCACACGCACTGCCCGGACGTCGCCGCCGGAGTCCAGCGGTGCCGTTGCGATGCCGCGGGCCTGGAGCTCCTTGCCGATGTGGCGGACGATCCACTGGTTGCGGCCGGCCACCGCGATCGACGACGGGTTGGCACCCGCCTTCAGCCAGCCCTGCACCCAGTCGCCCATGGTGTTGCGTTCGCCGGCCCGCGACGCGCAGCCGCGCACCACGGGTTCGGGGCCGTGCAGCAGCGAGCGGTAGCCCGCAAGCGTGTCGGTGCTGTCGTCCATGCCCACGGTGGCGTTGCCGCCGAGGATCGGCATGGCCCAGTCGAGGATCTCCTGGCTGACCCGGTAGCTGACGCGCAGCCGGTGGCTGCGGCCGCGTACGTTGATGCCGAGGGAGGCCAGGGACACGCGGTTGTCGTGGATGCGCTGGTTGGGATCGCCGACGATGAACAGGTCGTCGGGCTCGGCGGGCACTGCGGCGCGCAGCATCCGCCACTGCGCCGGGTGCAGGTCCTGGGCCTCGTCGACGACGACGTGCCGGTAGCGCGGCCCCGTGTTCGCGAGTGCGCGCGCGGCCTCCAGCGCGACCTGCGGGTAGGCCCACTCGTTGGCGACCTCCATCGCGCCCGTGTAGCGCTGGATGGCCTCCCACACGTGGGTGCGGTGCTCGGGCGCGAGGTGGAGCACGCGGCCGCTGCGCTCGCAGCGGATGTAGTCGGGCAGGCGGGTGAGGTTCTGCGCGAGGATCACCTGTTCCCACTCGTCGGCCAGGAAGCGGCCGGAGTAGGGCAGCCCTTCTGCGCGGGCGGCCGTGCGCCAGCGCTCACTGAGCTCTTCGCGCCCGAGGGTTTCGGGGCTGCGCCCGGTCTGCTCGTGGACGAGGGAGCGGGCGAGGCTGTCGACGGTGGCGACCTCGACGCGGCCGCGCAGGTCGCGTTCAGGCAGGATGCGGTCGAGCTGCTGCGAGAGGGTCTGGGCGAGCAGCCGGTTGAACGTGGTCAGCAGTATGGTCCGCCGGCCGCCGCCGGGGTGGCGGGCGGCGTCGCGGCGGGCGAGCTGCGCGGCGCGGTGCAGGGCGAGGACGGTTTTGCCGGTGCCCGGACCGCCGGTGATCTGGGCCGAGCCGGCGAAGTGCGCCTCGACGATGCGGTACTGGCGCGGGTGCAGGGTGACCTGCCAGTCGGCGAAGGACTTCCCCAGGTGGGCGGAGAGTTCGTCGGGGCCGGTGACCCGGGGCAGCGCGGTGGAGAACGCAGCGGCGGAGTCGGAGTTGGAAGAGTCCGGAGTTGCGGTTGCAACGGCGGATTCCGGAGCGGACTCGGCGCGGGGTGCGGGCAGCTCGGGCAGCTCGTGTGCGAAGGCCGCGGCTTCCTCGCGGGGCCGGATGGCGACCAACCACTCGGAGTCCTCGGCGCCCGGGGCGACCACCCCGGACCATTCCCGCCCGACGCGCAGCAGGCGGACCCGGGAGTCGGCGGGATCGGCGGCCGGGGCGGCGGCGGCTTCGGTGGCGGCTTCGGCTGCGGGGGCAACAGGGTCGGCAACGGGTTCGATCAGGCTGCGGTCGCCGGACATGTACGCCTGCACGGCAGTGAGCGCCGCGGCCTGGATCCCTTGGTCGAGTCGGGAGAATTCAGAGAGGAAGGTCGGGGAAATGGCGAGCTTGGGCACGTCCTGTATTCCTCCGGTCGCAGTCCGGGCGTCGGTTGCGTAGGGGAGTTGGTCTGGTCGGGGACCGGCCAACACGTTCAGTAAGTGACATGCTCGCGCTGGAATTTGGGCAAACGCGGCACAACACCGGTTTTCCGGCTTGCTGCGGCGCGTTGTCGGGGGTCATGAATATGCAGGTCAGCGCGCCATTTTCGGCAGTGTTTTCGAGTGCCTGCGGGGTGGTGTCGCCGTGTTGGGTGAGAACCGGCCGAGAACGGGGCCATCTGGGGTCCGATATGGGGTATAAGGGCTGTCCGAAACAGGGGTCGGGGAGGCGGAAAACGCTGGTGGCACACGCTGGGCGTCCCTGTACTCAGGTGTGCGCAACGAGCCCGGATGGGATGTCCGTTAAGGATGGTGCGCGACCGCAGAGCGTGCGTGGGGGCCGGCCGCACTCGGTGGCGCACCGACCCTGCGGCGGAAATGCCCAAAATCAATGCTGAGATGGGCATTCCAGCATGATCATCGCCGGAAGCCGACCTGGCCGGGTTTCGGGGCCCGCTCAGCTGGGCTCAGGTCCCTGCCAGGGCCCGTCCTACCCCGGCAGGGGCCTCAACCGCCTCGCTCGGTGCGCTCGCGAGGGCCCCATGCCCCCATGGGCCGGGGTGCGCCGTGCGGCGGGCGCACAGGTGGCCGACGGGCCGTTGCCGCAACGGCGCGGCAGGCGGCTGCTCGGTGCCGAAACGAGGGTCCGCCCGCTGGGCTGTGCCGGGCCGCGTGCGTGCTGGTGCAGGCCGAGCGCGCATTTCGCGTGGCACCCATCAAGCAAACGGATCCACAATCATCGCATGGACAACGTGGCCGTGCGCACCATTCTTCGAGTCTTGTTTTGCTTACCTTTGCGATGGTTTCGCCCCTCTGGGCTACTCTGTGTTTCCATATGTGTCTCTGCGGTGATTTTCGGATAATTCGACAAATGGTCTGCCTTTATGGGTTTTATGGCCGTGCTGCTAACTCTGGGGGCAGTGGGGCGGCCTACACTAAGATGGGCCGTCTCCGGTGAGATTCGCCGGGTGCCGACCGGCGGAAGGAGCACCGTGAGTCCGGACGGAGAAGTTCAGCCGATGCAGATGCGCACGTCGGACGGTGACCGCGACAAAGTGGCGGAGGTTCTGCGGGAGGCGGCGGCGGAAGGCCGTATCACCCTGGACGAACTGGACGAGCGTCTGGAACGCACCTACCGCGCACAGACCTATGGCGACCTCACCCCCATCACGGCCGACCTGCCGACTGCAGGTGCGGCCCAACCCGCGCACGTGCCGGCCGCCGGCGGCGCGGGTGCAGGGGCCGGGCAGGTCGAGCCGGCCCCGCCCCTGGTCATCCGGTCGGCGGCCGGATCCGTGGTGCGCCGCGGGAACTGGCAGGTGCCGCAGCGGATCGAGGTCAGCAACCCCTCGGGCGAAACCCGGCTGGACTTCCACGAGGCCACCCTGCTCAGTGACGTGATCGACATCGTGGTGAACGGCCCGTTGGGGTCGACCCGGCTTGTGCTGCCGGACAACGCAACCGCCGCCATCAGCGTGGACACCTCGTGGCTCGGTGGTCTGGATTCGGCGGTTCCCGAGATTCCGGCTCCTCCGGCGCCGCATTTCCGGATCTCCGGCAACGTCAAGGCCGGCATATTGAAGGTGCGCTATCGGCGGCCCAGGGACGAGATGGCGAGCTGGCTGAACTGGGAGAACTGGACGTAACCCGGCGGCCGGGACCAGTGGGTCGGCAGAGCGCTTGCGCCGCCGCGCGCCCGGTTCACCCGCCCTTGCGCGCGGGTTCCACCCGGTGGATGCCCAGTGCCGTAGCGGTGAGTTCGGGTTCGGGAAACCGCGCGGGATCGAGGCGGACCTCGGCGACCAGGCCGGGCTCGGCCAGCCAGAACGCCAGGCCGCCGCCCCGCAGCCCCGGCGCACCGCGGTGCCGGAACGGCTGCAGGTCCCAGTCGGCGGGGTCGCGTTCGTGGTACTCGGCAAGGAACGCCCGCGCCGCCGGAAGATCGGCGAGGCGGTCGCCCCGCAGCACGTTGACCTTCAGGTCGACGCTGTAGCCGCCATCAGGCAATTCGCGTTCCCACACCCGCGAGGCGAACACGACGCCGCCCCACTCGGTATGGAAGTCCGTGACCTGGTCGCCGATCCCAGCGGGCAGATGATCGACGGTAAATTCCGCCAACTCGTGCATTGCGTCCTCCTCGACCGTGCCGCCGGCCGGTGGAGGGAGCAACCCGAATCCGACGACCAGCACGGTGGACAGGACGCGGGCGAGGAAGCCCATGGCGCACCTCCGGAAATGCCGCCGGTCATCCCCTGCGGATGCCCGGTCGATCTCCATGCTGGAAGAGGCGCGGTCCGGTCCACCAGACGAATTCATTCCCTGTGGACAGCCGCGCGATTCCGCGGCCGACACTGCCGCACGGGCAAGGGCCGAACCGGACGGAGGCCCAGGGCACGACCATGCCGGGGTTCCCGGGGGACCCCTTAATTCAAGTCAAGCCGACAACCGCCCCACCCCGCTAACCAAACCCGGCACCTGTGGACAGCCGCCATCCCCGCATCAAGGCGCAAATCCCGTTGGCGCAGCAATCTGCGCTGCAGCCCCGGCAACGCTGGCAAACCGCCCGCCCTGAATCGCCAGGAACCGCTCGGTCCCATCGGCTCAAACGCGCAATGCCCGCGCGTACCAGCCCTGTTCCTCGGCCGCCAACTCCTCGTGGGTGCCGTGCTGGACGACCTTCCCCTCGGCAACCACGTAGATGTCGTCCACCCGGTCCAACCCGGCCAGATCATGGGTGATGAACAGGGTCGAGTACCCCGCGGCCGCCGTCAGCAGGTCGTCCACGACCGCATCGCGGGTGTCCGGGTCCAGATGCGCCGTCGGCTCGTCCAGCACCAGGACCCGCGGCGCCGCCAGCAGCGCGCGGGCGAGCGCGACCCGCTGGCGCATACCGCCGCTGAGCCGGACACCGTGCGAGCCGACCTCGGTGCCGAGCCCGTCCGGCATCGCACGCACCTCGTCGGCCAGGCGCGCCCGTTCCAGAACCTCCCACAGCCGTTCGTCATCGGCGCCGGGCGCCGCCAGCCGCAGATTCTCGCGTACCGTGCTCGCGAAGATGTGCGGATCCTGCGGCACTCCCGTTATAGCGGCCCGCACCTCGTCCGCGGCGTACTCCGTGATGTCGGCGCCGTTCAGCGCGACGGAGCCCGCATCGGGGTCGCGGAACCGCAGCAGTACCGCGGCGAGCGTGCTCTTCCCGGCACCGCTGGGGCCCACGACCGCGACCGTTCGGCCCGGGGGCAGATCCACGTCGATGCCCTGCAGCGCCCACGGTTCCTCCGGCGCGTAGCGCACGTGCAGGGAGCGTACGCTCAGCCCGCTGTCGCTGTCGCTGTCGCTGTCGCTGTCGGCCGCGGCCTGCGCGGCAGAGGGGAGCGGGCGCTCGGGATCGCGCGGCGGCGCGATCGACGGCGGAGTGTCCAGTACGCTGAACAGCCGCTCGCCGCCGGCCCGGATCGAGCCCAGCCGCGCCGCGACGGCCGGCAGCGGCGCCACGACCTCGAACGCCGCCAGGACCGTCAACACCAGTACCGCCAGCGAGATCGCACTGAGCGAGCCGCCCTCAACGGCCGCCACACCGAGCAGCAGCGCACCCCATACCGACAGTCCGGTGATGAGCGACGACGCCCCCGCCCCGAAACCCAGCGCGGCGGCGTCGCGCCGCGCGATCCGGGTCAGCTCCGCGTCGGCGTCGTTGACCCGCTGCACTGCGCGGTCCATGGCGCCGTAGGCCACCAGGTCGGGCGCCCCGTAGAGCGTGTCAACCAGGGCAGTTGACAGCTCGCCGCGCGCGGCGGCCTGGCGCTGCCCCGGTCCCCGGCCCAGGGCCGCGGCGATCAGCGGCACCGCCAAGCCCGCCAGCAGCAGCCCCGCACCCAGCAGCAGCCCGCCCGGTGCCAGCAGCACCGTGCAGAAGACCACGGCCGCCCCGCCCGTAAGCAGCGCCGCCAGCGGCGGTGTCAGCCCGCGCACCAGCAGGTCCTGGGTGGCGTCGGTGTCGCTGACCAGCCGCGAAACCAGATCGCCGGAGCGGAAGCGGCGCACCGGCTCGGTGCGGGCCAGCCGTTCGTAGACGCGCACGCGCACATCGGCCAGTGTCGAAAACGCGGCATCGTGCGTGACCAACCGCTCCAGATAGCGCGTGACCCCCCGGGAAATGCCCAGCGCCCGGGTGGCGACCACGGCCACACTGAGCGCCGTGATCGGCGGGTGCTCGGCCGCCCGCGCGATGAGCCACGCGGCGACGCTCAGCAGGGCCACGCCCGACCCGGTCGCGAGCGCGCCCAGCAGCACGCCCAGCAGGAAGCGGGCGCTGCGCGGGCGGGCCAGCGCGATCATCCGCCACAACGGGTCGCGGCCGGGCGCGGGCGGACTGGTGTCGGCCGCAGCGGGGTTGGGGTTGGGGTTGGCGGAGGTGGAGCCGGTGCCGGCCGCACTGCCGGCGGCGGTCCGCTCAGAGTTCCCGGACGTCCTCATGAAGCCACCCCCGACTCGACACGCCCGCCGCGCACGGGCACCACCCCGTCGACCGCATCGGCCCAACGGGTGTCATGGGCCACGACCACCCCCGTGCGCCCCGCAAGCAGCCGGGTGACGGCGGTGCGGACCGCGGCGGCGTTGTCGGGATCGAGGTGGGCGGTCGGCTCGTCCAGCAGCACGATCGGCGCATCGCGCAGAAACGCGCGGGCAACGGCGATGCGCTGGCGCTGGCCGGCGGACAGGCGGGCGCCGCGCTCGCCGAGCCGGGTCTCGTAGCCGTCGGGGAGCGCCCGGATGAAGGCGTCGGCCTCGGCGCGCTCGGCGGCCCGCCGCACCTCCTCGATGCCGGAATCGGGCGAGCCCAACCGGATGTTGTCGGCGACGGTGTCATCGAAGAGGTACGGAGACTGCGGTACCCACGCAATGCGGCGGCGCCATTCGTCGGCGGGGATGTTCTCCAGCGGTACCCATCCAGCGTCGTCCGTGCCGCCTACCAGGATCCGGCCCGACGTGGGCGCGGTGAACCGCAGCAGCAGCGAAAGCAGTGAACTCTTCCCGGACCCGCTCGGTCCCGCGAGGAGCAGCGACCGGCCGGGCTCGATCAGCAGGTCGACACCATCGAGCGCGGGCCGCTCCCGCCCCGGATAGACCAGCCGCACGTCCGCCAACCTGATCCGCACCGAGCCGGAACCGACCGCGGCCGGAAGCCGTTGGGCGGCGGTGCCGCTGCCTGTTGAGTCGGGAGTGCCGGTGCTTCGCGGACTCCGGGGGGCGCCTTCGGGTTCGCCGGTGTCCGCTCCGCTCGCTCGTCGCCTCTCCAGCTCAGTGCCCTCTTGGAGCGATCGGCTTCTCGCTCTGCTTCGCGGACTCCGGGGGGCGCCTTCGGGTTCGCCGGTGTCCACTTCGCTCGCTCGTCGCCTCTCCAGCTCTGTGTTTGCCGGGAGCGTTCGGCTTCTCGCTCTGCTTCGCGGACTCCGGGGGGTGCCTTCGGGTTCGCCGGTGTCCGCTCCGCTCGCTCGTCGCCTCTCCAGCTCTGTGTTTGCCGGGAGCGTTCGGCTTCTCGCTCTGCTTCGCGGACTCCGGGGGGTGCCTTCGGGTTCGCCGGTGTCCACTTCGCTCGCTCGTCGCCTCTCCAGCTCTGTAAAAACCTGTTCTGCCGCCGCCACCCCCTCCATGCTCGCGTGGAAGCGGGAACCCACCTCGCGCAGCGGGAGGTAGGCCTCCGGCGCGAGGATCAGCACCAGCAGGGCGGTCTGGAAGTCCAGTACCCCGTACATCAGCCGGATGCCGATCTCGACGGCGACCAGGGCAACCGCAAGGGTCGAGAGAAGTTCCAGCACGAACGCCGACAGGAACGCCACGCGCAGTGTCCCCATGGTGGTGCGCCGGTGCTCGTCGGTGATGCGCCGGATGATGCCGGCCTGGGCCTTGGCACGGCGGAAGATGGCCAGGGTCGGCAGCCCTTCCACCACGTCCAGGAAGTGCCCGCCCAGCCGGTTCAGCAGCCGCCACTGGCGCTGGGTGCGCGCCTGGGTGTGCCAGCCGACCAAGGCCATGAACAGCGGAATCAGCGGCAGCGTCGCCGCGATGACGGCTGCGGAGATCCAGTCGGCGCCCACGACGACGACCAGGACTGCGACGGGGACGAGCACCGCCAGCACCAGCTGCGGGAGATACCGGGCGAAGTAGTCATCCAGCGCGTCGAGGCCACGGGTGGCGAGTGTGACCAACTCACCGGCGCGTGGCGTGCTCGTCCCCTCTGCGGAGCCGGTCTGCCCTGACAACCAGACCGCTTCCGCCCCCGATTGCCCTGCGGGCCCCGGGGAGTCCGGGTTCCGTTCCTGCGCTTGCGCGCCGGACCGGTCGGCGCCGCTGTCAGCGCCGCCATCACCGCTCGTGCCGGTCACGTGCGCGACCAACCGCCGGCGCAGCTCCGACTTGGCCTTCGCCGCCGAACGCAGCGCCGCCGCCTCCTGGGCGTAAGCCATGGCCGCCCGCGCCACCGCCACTGCCGCGACGGCGCCGATCGCCCAGGACAGCTCGGCTGCGCCCATCCCCGCGGCCGCCCCGGAGATCACCCGCGCCAGCAGCCATGCCTGGGCGAGCACGAATCCGGTCACGGCCACCCCGGTAACCACCGTGACGGCCAGGTGCACCCGGACGGACCGCGCCGTGCGCACCAGGCGGGGATCGAGGGGCTTCATCAGATGGGTCCTCCTCGGTCTCCGGTGTCGCCGGCAGGCGGCGCGGGAGCAGCGGACTGACCGCCGCCGCCCCCGGCACCGGTCGCGTCAGGGCCACCACCATAGGCCGGTTCGGGATGGATCTGTTCGCGGGTGACCCGTTTGCGGAACACCCAGTAGCTCCAGGCCTGATAGCCCAGCACGAGCGGCAGGAACACCACGCCCACCCACGAAATCACCGTGAGGGTGTAGCCGGCCGAGGACGCGTTCTGCACGGTCAGGTCGAAGGCGGGGTCGGTGGTCGACGGCAGCACCGCGGGGTACAGCGACCCGAACAGGGTGACCGACGCCGCGCCGATGGCGACCGCCGTCGCGGCGAACGACCACCCTTCGCGCCCGGCCGCCGCCAGACCCGCCCCCGCCAGCAGCGCTGCGACGGTGACCGCGGCAACGGGCAGTGTCCAGGCAGCCCCGTAGGAGTACTGCGTCCAGGCCAGGAACACCGCACCTGCGGGCACCGCGACGAGCGCCGCGCGGATCGCGGCGGCACGGGCGCGGACCCGGACCGGCCCCGCGGTCTTGAGGGTGAGGAAGACGGCGCCGTGCAGGGCGAACAGCGACAGCGTGGTCACCCCGCCCAACAGGGCGTACGGGTTGAGCAGGTCCGCCAGGCCGCCGGTGACGATGCCGCCGGCGTCCATCGGCACCCCGCGCACGATGTTGCCGAAGACCACACCCCACAGCAGGGCGGGTGCCGCGCTGCCGAAAAGGATGGCCCGGTCCCACCACGCGCGCCAGCGGGCGGTGTCGCCCTTGCCGCGGTACTCGAAGGCGACCCCCCGCACGATCAACGCGAGCAGGATTATCAGCAGCGGCAGGTAGAAGCCGCTGAACGTCGAGGCGTACCAGGCGGGGAACGCGGCGAACATTGCGCCCGCCGCGGTGATCAGCCACACCTCGTTGCCGTCCCAGATCGGGCCGATCGCGTTGATCATGACCCGCCGGTCGGTGTCGTCGCGGCCGATGACCGGGAGCAGCATCCCCACGCCGAAATCGAAACCTTCGAGCACGAAGTAGCCGGTCCACAGGATCGCGATGGCGATGAACCAGATGTCGGGGAGTTCCATGGTGGTCGGCTCCTAGTAGACGAAGGCCGCAACGGGGGCGTCGGTCTCGTCGTCGTCCGCGCGGTCGGGGACGACGTGGGAGGGCCCGGCCTTGATGTAGCGCCACAGCAGCCCGCCCTCCACGACGGCCAGCAGGCCGTAGATCCCGGTGAACATCGCCAGCGAGAACGCGACGGTGCCGAGGCTGACACCAGGGGAGACGCTCGCCGCGGTGAGGAGTTCGCCGTGCACGGTCCAGGGCTGGCGGCCCATCTCGGTGAGGATCCAGCCCACGATGTTGGCCGCCAGCGCGGCGGGCAGCGCGAGGATCGCGGCGTAGTAGAACCATCGGGTGGCGGGCAGGCGGCGGCGCCGGGTCAGCCACAGCCCGGCGGCCGATACGGCGACGCCGAACAGCCCCAGCCCGATCATCAGCCGGAAAGCCCAGTACAGGACGAAGACGTTGGGGATGTAGTTGCCCGGACCGTAGAGCTCCTCGTACTCCTCCTGCAGGTCGTTCATGCCCTGCACCGTGCCGTCGATCTTGCCGGTGGCCAGGAAGCTGAGCACGTGGGGCACGTTCACGTCGATGACGTTGAGCCGCTCGTCGGTGTCGCCCACGGCAAAGGTGGAGAACGGCGCGCCCTGCTCGGTCTCCCAGTGTGCCTCGGCCGCGGCCAGTTTCATCGGCTCGTAGGCGGCGGCGAGTTTGGCCTGGTGGTCGCCGGAGTAGACCGCCAGCACACCGGCGATCAGGGTGACGACCATGCCCGCCCGCAGCGTGATGCGGAACAGTTCCCGCTCGCGGCCGGCGGGGGTCGAGGCGGTGGCGGCGGCGGTTTCGCCGTCGCCGTCGCCGGTGGCCTGCGTGCGCCTGCCGCTCCAGAGCTTGTAGGCGCTCACCGCTGCGACGAACATCCCGGCGGTGATGAAGGCCGCCGACAGCACGTGCAGGTAGGTGGACCAGGCCTGGGTGTTGGCGAGCACCGCCCAGATGTCGGTGAGCTGGGCGCGGCCGGTCTCAGTGTTGCGGGTGAAACCGACGGGGTGCCGCATCCAGGCGTTGGCCGCAAGGATGAAGTAGGCCGACAGGTTCGTGCCGACCGCCACGGCCCAGATGCAGGCAAGGTGGATCCTGCGCGGCAACCGGTCCCAGCCGAAGATCCACAGCCCGATGAACGTGGACTCCAGGAAGAAGGCCACCAGCGCTTCCATCGCCAACGGGGCGCCGAAGACATCGCCGACGAAGCGCGAGTACTCGCTCCAGTTCATCCCGAACTGGAACTCCTGCACGATCCCGGTCACCACGCCCATGGCGAAGTTGATCAGGAACAGCTTGCCGAAGAACTTGGTGGCCTGCAGGTATTGGTGCTTGCCGGTGCGGTACCAGGCAGTCTGCAGCGAGGCGACGATGACCGACAGTCCGATCGTCAGCGGCACGAAGAGGAAGTGGTAGATGGTCGTAATACCGAACTGCCACCGTGCGAGATCCAGAGCTTCCATGCCCGCTTCTCCAAGTGCCCCGATTTAGACGGCCCGTAGTACTCCAAACTGTAGTACTACGCTCTGTCGTAAGTCGAGTCGCCCCCAAGAGGCACACATCACCGTCCCCCCGCCCGGCGCGGGCACGTGCGGGGATCGGGGCGCGATTCGCCTACCGGCCAGCCGGCCGCGGACGCTCTGGGGTGCGGCCACGATGGGCCGTCATCGGGGGCGCCGAGCCATACCCGGTGGTGTCCGGCGGTGTCGGCGCTCAGCCCGAAAGCGGTGATGGCGGGGCGCCCGTTCTCCTCCCACCAATGGCGGGCCGCGAGCAGTTCGTCCCACAGCCGGCGCGGTCCGCCCTGTTCCACGCGGCCGTCGCCGTGCAGGCGCGCCCACGACGGGCCCCGTCGGTCGCCGACAGCCACACGTACCGGTCGCCGCCCGGCTCGTACACGCGCATGCCGAGCCGCCACCCGGGGACCGTGAGCGCGAGAACGGGGCCGGCGTCGTCATCCAGCACCGCATCGCGCGGGTCGCCCTCGACATGGGTCTCCTCGCCGGGGGCGGCGTTGAGGTCGTGCGGCGGGCCGCCGCGGTGCCCGCGCAGCAGCATGAACGAGGTCTCCCCGGCGAACCGGCCCGCCGCCGCGCCCGCTCTGAACGAGATCGGCGGCATATGGGCACGGAGAGACGGAATAACGGGTGCCCGAAGGCGTTTCACTCATTCGCGCGACGAACATCGCGGGCCGGTCGACCGACCCGATGACAGGAAATGACCGCTGATGCACAGTCCAACCCAGGCACGCGAGGAGATCTTTTGAGCTTCGACACGCCCGAGGGCACCCGCGGTGCCCAACCGCCGACCGCCGATCAGATGCGCGCAACGAACGAACGCATCATGGCGGACCTCCGCGCCGGCGGCAGCGGAACGGACACGATCAACGCCTTGGTGCTCATCACCATCGGCCGCAAGAGCGGTCGAGAGCGCCAATCCCCGGTCGCCTATTTCCGACTCCAGGACGGCTCCTACGCGATCGCGGCCTCCGCCTACGGCGTCGCCAAGCACCCGCTCTGGTATTACAACCTGGCAGACGCGCCCGACCGCGTGCGGGTGGAGGTCGCTGGGGAAGAGTTCGCCGTCACCGCCCAGGAACTCACCGGCGCCGAACGCGACCGCGTGTGGGCTCAGATCACCGCAGAAGCCCCGGAATTCACCGCCTACGAGAAGGCCACCGACCGCACGATCCCGGTCATCCGGCTGAGCCCCACCAAGGACCCTGTCGGCTGAACCGCGCCCGAAGGCCCCGCACACTGCACAATGCGGCGCGGGGCCTTCGTCTGTCCGACGCCTTCTTCTCGGTCGGACACTCCGGCCCACGGACCGGCCGCCGACCGCATGGCCTGCGCGCATCCCAGCGCCCTTGCCATCGCACCGACCGTGCTCGATAAACGGCCCTCGTTACGGAGGGTCCGGGCGGCGGCGTGGTCGGCGCGGTCACCGGTTCTCCGCCCCGCGCACGGCCTGCTGGATGGTGAGCCGGGTGTGGATGCAGCGTGCTGAACAGCGGCGCCTGCGCTCAGGGAAATGGTCCCCGTCCTGGGCGGTAGTGCGTTCCGGCGCCCACACGCCGGCCCGTCGTGGAGACGCCGAGGCGCTGCCGCAGTCCATCCGTGTGCACATCGAAAGCGATGAGTGCAAGATCGCGAACCTGAATTACTGGGCGGGCATGGTCGGCGGCACTCCCCCGCCCTCCATCACTCCACCTCGGCGCCGCGGTCGTGGAGCATGTCCTCCATGAGGTCGATCTCGCTCTGCTGGGCCGCGACCATCCCGTCGGCGAAGTCGACGACCATCTGTTCCTGGCCGAGGTCGACCGCTGCCTCGGCCATTTCGATGCCGCCTTCGTGGTGCTCGATCATCAGTTGCAGGAAGAGGATCTCGGCGTCCTCGCCCTCGGCGGCGCGGAGGTCGTCCATTTCAGCTTCTGTGGCCAGGCCGGTCATGCGCTCGGGTTCGTCCTGCTGACCGCCTGAGCCGTGTCCGCCGTGGCCCGACATCCAGGCCATGGCCGGCTGCGCGCCGCGCGCCGGGAGGTCCCACTGGACCAGCCAGCCCTGCATCCGGCCGATCTGCTCCTGCTGGGTGCGCAGGATGTCGGTGGCCAGCACCCGCAGGACCGGGTCGTCGGCCTCTTCCAGCAGGATCAGCGACATGTCCACGGCCTGGGAGTGGTGCACGCTCATGTCGCGCAGGAAGCCGGCGTCGGCGGAGTTGTCGACCGGGTAGCCCGGCCGTCCCAGCAGGTAGCCGCCGATCAGGGCCGCGATGACGAGCGGGACGGCGATGAGCAGCGGCACGGTCCGGCGCCGTGTGCCGCCGGGCTCAGGGTTCTCGGCTTCGGCGCTCCCGGCCTCAGCGCTCTCGGTTTCAGCGCTCGCGGCCCCGGCACTCGCAGCGCTCTCGGCGCTCTCAGCACCGGCCGCGGTGCCGCGGCGGGCGTCTTCGGCCCCTTCCGCCTCGTTGCGGGAGGTGTCGTCGTCCACCGGCTCTGTCATATGCTCTTCCCCACTTATGGGAACCATTCTGGCGAATCGGGCGTTCGGGATGGCGCACGCACTGTGTATTGAGCGTAGCGGTGCACGACATCCACCGAACCCACCCCGGGAGTAGCGCAGTGGCCAAGAACGCATCCGACCGCCGCCGCAAAGCCGAGGAACGGCGCCTCCAGCGCGAACGCGAGGAACGCCGCGGCCGCATCCTGCGGGTGACGGCATTCACCGGTGCGGGAGTCCTGCTCGCGGGAGTGGTCGGCTTCGGGATCTGGGTGGCCATCGACCGCGGAGCCAACGGCGGGGGCGGCGGTGGTGTGCAGGCCTCGGACATCAACAACCTGCAGACTTTTGACGGGCTGACCAACAACCACGTCGCCGAGCCCGTCGACTACGAGATGTCCCCGCCGGCCGGGGGCGACCACCATGCCGTGTGGCAGAACTGCGGCGTCTACGAGGAACCGCTGTCCGCCATGAACGCGGTGCACTCCCTGGAGCACGGCGCGGTCTGGATCACCTACGAGCCCGACCTGCCCCAGGAGCAGATCGACAAGCTCGACGACCTGTACTCCCAGGGCAGCTACATCCTGGTCAGCCCGTTCGACGGCGACATGCCCGCGCCGATCGTGGCCAGCGCCTGGGGCAATCAGATCGAACTGGACTCGCCCGACGACAAGCGGCTGTCGCAGTTCCTGCGCGCCTTTGAACGCAGCCCCAACGTGCCCGAGCCCGGCGCGGCCTGCACCGGCGGGCTCGGGCTCAACGCTGCGGAGCTGGAGGATGCGGGCGGCATCGAAGGACTCACCGGCGGAATGCAGCGATGACCCGGCGCTGATGTGGCGCTGAACAGGTACCGACCGGCCCCGGCCCACCGCCGCCCCAGCGTGCGTGGGCCCGGCCCGGCTCTGCCTACAGCTCGCCCGAGGGCAGGGACGGGATCTCCCGGTCGATCAATTTGCTGATGGCCACCAGCCCTTGCGCCGGGGCGCCGTAGGAGGCCGGGACGGTCAGCTCGACGTAGGCCTCGCGTCCGACGGCCGTGTAGGTCTCGGGGCGTTCGGCGGAGCCGGGCAGCCAGGAGATGCCGTTGACGACCGCCAGTTGGGATTCGGGCCGCAGATCGCCGGGGCGCCCCACACCGCAGCGCAGGGCGATCGGGGGATCGCCCCACGCGGCCGTGTAGGGGGTTTCGGGCTCGGTCTCGGCCCGCTGTTCGCCGTACATGGCCTCGGGCGTGCGGTCGACCAGCGCGCGGCACAGGTCGGCGGCCTTGTTGCCGGGGGAGGGCGCGGGTACCTCGGCGGTGGGGGAGCACCCCGCCAGCGCCGCCGCGGCGCCGAGCGCGGCCAGTACCGCTGCAGCACGTCGCATGTCCTCGCCACCGGGTTTCGCGTTCGGGCCTGGTCCGCCAGTGGCCAGGGCTCCGGTCAGATGTTCACGATCGGGCAGGTGAGCGTGCGGGCGATACCGTCGAGCCGCTGAATCCGCGCCACCACCAGGCGCCCCAGCGCGTCGACGTCCTCGGCCTGCGCGCGCACGATCACATCGTAGGGGCCGGTGACGTCCTCGGCCTGCGTGACCCCGCTGATGGCGCCGATCTCGCGAGCGACATCGGCCGCCCGGCCCGCGTCAGTCTGGACCAGCACGTATGCCTGCACCATGGAACACTCCGTTGCTCGTCGTCTCCGGCCGCAGCGGGGCCGTCCGGATGCGGCCCGCTCCGCCGTACTTTGCTGTCCTGCGCTGTGCCGCCCTCGCGGCCGGCTTGCTGCGGCCCCGCAGGCAGGGTCTAGACCACTGCTGCCGAGGCGTCACCGTACCCTGAGGGCTGTGTTGAGCACCATTGGGGAACTGGGCGAATTCGGCCTGATCGCGCGCGTGACGGCCAGATTCCCGGGAACAGGCAACGTAATCCTCGGCCCTGGCGATGATGCCGCAATCGTGACCGCCCCCGATCGCCGGGTGGTGGCAACGACCGATGTGCTGGTCGAGACCAGGCACTTCCGCCGCGAGTGGTCAACGGCCGAAGAGGTCGGGCGCAAGGCGGCGGCGCAGAACATCGCCGACATCGCCGCCATGGGGGCCCGCGCAACGGCCCTGCTGGTCGGCTTTGCCGCGCCGCCGGAGTTGCCGGTGGCCTGGGCGGAGGATTTCGCCGAGGGGATGCGCGCCGAGTGCGCCGCCGCCGGCGCCGCGGTCGTCGGCGGCGACATGGTGGCCGCCGATGCGATCACCGTGGCCGTCACCGCGCTGGGCGACCTGGAAGGGCGCGCGGCCGTGCGCCGCGACGGGGCGCTGCCGGGCGACGTCATCGCCGTCACCGGCCCGCTCGGCCTGTCCTCGGCGGGATTCGCGCTGCTGGAGGCCGGTGTGGGCGGCGCCGACGACGCGGCGCGCGTGCTGGCGGCCCGCGGGTCCGCCGGTCCGGACGGTCCCGCCGCTGTCCCCGCCGGGGGCCCGGCCGGCGCCGAGTGGCTGCGCTGCCTGGACGAGCACCGCACACCCCACCCGCCTTATGCCGAAGGCCCCGGCGCTGCGCTGTTGGGCGCTCGCGCGATGCTCGACATCAGCGACGGCCTGGTCCAGGACCTGGCCCACATTGCCCGGGCCAGCGGGGTGGCGATCGACCTGGACTCCGCGGCCTTTGTGCCCCACCCGGCCCTGAGCGCGGCGGCGGCGCTGCTGGAGGCGTTGGAAGCGCCCGGACGCACGCCGGTACAGCGCATGCTCTTCGGCGGTGAGGACCACGCCCTGGCCGCCGCGTTCCCGCCCGGCACGCAGCTGCCGCCGCACTGGTGCCCGGTCGGTTCCGCGACCGCTCCCGGCGAGGCCGGGCCCGAGGTGCGGCTCGACGGGGCCGCCGCAGTGCCGCGCGGCTGGGACCATTTTGCCTGAGGTCCTGCGGCCGCCCGGATCCGTCCGCCCGAATCCGCCCAGCGTGATTCGGCCCGGCCGGTTCCGCCCCGCAACCGTTTTCGGCTGACCACTTGCGGCAACCGCCGGCCAACCGGTTCCGGCAGCGGCCCGGCCCGTCCGGCCGGTGTCCGAACCCGGCCGTTCCGGTACGTACGACCATGCTGCGGTACGGCCATGCCGGTACCGAGACCGGCATCCGAACCCCTTCAGCGTTTACGGCGCCAAACGCGTCGAAACCGGCGAACGCTATGTCAGAACGCGCCAACCCCGGGTTAGGATGTCGGTTTTGAAGGCCAATTCGCGCTAAGCTCTGGCTGCTGCATCAGTCTGCACCGGAACGGGGTCACCGTGCGGCCACGTGGAACGGAGCGCCGCTCCGAGGCGGGATCGCCCAAACCGCGGCAGAGCATCTCCGAGCGCATGCGTGCCGATCGCCGCGACCCACTCGCCGAACCGGTGCGCCGCGGCGCCCACCGCTCCGAACCCGCCGAGAAAAGCGGCCTGGCCTCCGTCGGCTACTTCCTGGGCAGTACCGTGCCCCGGCGCGTACAGCCCCCGCGCCTGCTCAACGTGCTGCTGGTCTCCGGTGTCACGCTCGCGCTGGCCCTTTTCGGCTACAGCACGACCCAGATCTACCTGCGCTTCAGCGAACCCCCCACCGCCCAGGACAGCGGACCGGTCACGCCCGGCACGAGCGACCGGCTCGCCCCCAGCGGCGGCAGCGCCTCGCCCGAGTCCGATCCCCACGCCTCGGGCAGCGGTGGCGGGAGCACCCCCAACGCCGCCGTGGTCAGCGTGGTCTCCTACGAGGCCGTCGAGTCCTCGGCCACCGAGTTCACCGGCGAGGTCACCGTCACCAACACCGGCGCCACGGTGCTCGACGATTGGGAGCTCGCGCTGGAGTTCGCCGACGCCAAGGTCACCTCGGCGTGGGACGTGGAATGGCGGGCGACCGAGAACGGCATTGTCGCGCGCGAGCCCGAGTGGTCCAAAGGACTGGGGCCGGGCGAATCCGTGACGGTCAACTTCACCGCCGACGGCCGCGCGCAGAACCCCGTCTCCTGCTCACTGAACGGCCACACCTGCGACCTGGGCCCGGCACCGGACGACCGGCCTTCGGGCAGCTGACCGCGGGACCGCCAACAGCCGGAAGACCCATGGTCAGGACGGCCGACGGCCGCACGCTCACACCCGGATGGGCTCCCGGCACCGGCCTGCCTGCAACATGCGGACATACCAAAAAGCACCACGGCCGGAAGCCGTGGCGCTCATGGCAGCCGTGGATCGCGGAGCGGATGCGCCTCAGCGATCGACCTTGCCGGCCTTGATGCAGGAGGTGCACACGCTCAGGCGCTTGGGCGTACCGCCCACGCGGGTGCGCACGGTCTGGATGTTGGGGTTCCAGCGGCGGCGGGTGCGGCGGTGCGAGTGGGAAACACTGTTACCGAACCCTGGTCCCTTGCCGCAGACGTCGCAGACGGAAGCCACGGTAACTCCATTCAAGCGCTCGGATCCGCACGCGCAAAGGCGCTGCGGGCAGCCCGAGAGAGGTTTGGTGAGCAGGCCGGCGCGGGGCGCCAACCGTCGGAGCGTACACGACGACCTGCACCGACTTCCAATCGCGAAGCAGTGCAGAGCGCTGAGCGCGCACACGGGTGCGGGGGTCGAACGGCCGAGCCCGAATCCGGGTGTGCGCGGCGCGACCGGAATTCCCGGCGGACGCCGCACGTCCGCTCACCACTATACCGGCTTGCGGCCACCACCCCGGCCCGCTCCCACCGGCCGGACCATGCCGCCGCCCCGGCCGGCAGCGGCGGAAAGCGCCGGAAACCGGCACGTGCGCCGCTCCCGGTGTCGGTGCCGGGGTGTAGAAACGATCTAGCGTGTTGGCAGAGGAGGCAGTAGCCACCGGGCGAGGGGGGACCCGAGTGATCAGTTGGGACGAGCCGCTGCGCACCCCGTTGGGGGCCGCCGCGGCAAAGAAACTCGCCGGCGAACTCGACCTGCACACTGTCGGCGACCTGTTGCGGTACTACCCCCGCCGCTACGCCACCCGCGGCGAACTCACCGACCTGGCCACCCTGGCCGAGGGCGAACAGGTCACGGTCGTGGCCGAGGTCTACTCCGTGCACAAGCGCGACCTGCGCCGCGGACCCGGCGGTAAGCCGCGCAGCCTGCTGGAGGCCGTCATCACCGACGGTACCGGTCGGCTCACGCTGGCCTTCTTCGCCAAGGTCGGCTACCACCAGCGCGAACTCGTCACCGGCCGGCGCGGCATGTTCGCCGGCAAGGTCTCCACCTACCGCGGCAAGAAGCAGTTGGCCCACCCGGTCTACGAGATCCTGCCCGAGGACGACTCCGCGGCCGGCGAGCGCGCCCGCGAGTTCGCCGAGCGCCCCATCCCCATCTACCCGGCCACCAAGGACCTGTCGTCGATGACGATCGCCCGCTGCGTGGGCCAGGTGCTCGACCAGGCCGCCGACCTCGCCGACCCGCTGCCCGCCGACCTCCGCTCCCGGCGCCGCCTGCTCGGCCTGCACGAGGCCCTGGAGCGCGTCCACCGCCCGGCCGACTCCGACGACATCCCCGCCGCCCGCATCCGGCTGAAATGGGACGAGGCCTTCGTGCTCCAGTTGGCCCTGGCCCGGCGCCGCCGCGAGGCCGCCGAGATCGCGGCCCGCCCGCGCCCCGGCCGCACCGGCGGGTTGCTCGACTCGTTCGACGCCGCCCTGCCCTTCACCCTGACCGAGGGCCAGCGCGAGGTCGGCACCACCATCGCCGAAGGCCTGCGCGACACCCACCCCATGCACCGGCTGCTGCAGGGCGATGTCGGCGCGGGCAAGACCCTGGTCGCGCTGCGGGCGATGCTGCAGGTGGTCGACTCCGGCGGGCAGGCCGTCCTGCTCGCGCCCACCGAGGTGCTCGCCCAGCAGCACCACCGTTCCATTTCCGCGATGCTCGGCCCGCTGGGCCGCGCCGGGCAGATCGACGGCGCCGAGAACGCCACGAAGATCGCCCTGCTCACCGGTTCCCAGCCCGCCGCAGCCCGCCGCGAGGCCCTCCTCGACGCCGCCTCCGGCGCCGCCGGCGTGATCGTCGGCACCCACGCGCTGCTGCAGGAGCACGTCTCCTTTGCCGACCTCGGGTTCATCGTCGTCGACGAGCAGCACCGGTTCGGTGTCGAACAGCGTGATGCCCTGCGCGAGAAATCCGCCGAGGGCCGCCCGCACGTGCTCGTGATGACCGCCACACCCATCCCCCGCACGGTGGCCATGACCGTTTACGGCGACCTGGACGTGGTGGCGCTCACCCAATTGCCCACCGGGCGCGCCGCCGTGTCCACCCACGTGGTTCCGGTCCTCGACAAACCGCATTTTCTGGAGCGTGCCTGGCAGCGCGTGCGCGAGGAGGCCGGCCGGCAGCGCCAGGTCTACGTGGTGTGCCCGCGCATCGGCGGCGACGACCAAGCCGACCAAGCCGACCAAGCCGAGCAGGTCGAGCAGCCCGAGCCCACCCCCGCCGACACCGCGTCCGGCGAGCCCGCCGGCACCGGCGACGACGAGACCCGCCGCCCCCCGCTGGCCGTGGCCGAGGTCGCCGCCGAACTCGCCGCGGGCCCGCTCAGCGGGCTGCGCGTCGAGCCGCTGCACGGCAGGCTCTCCGCCGACGAAAAGGACGCCGCCATGCGCCGCTTCGCCGACGGCGGCACCGACGTGCTGGTGGCCACCACCGTCATCGAGGTCGGGGTCGACGTGCCCAACGCCACCGCCATGGTGATCATGGACGCCGACCGCTTCGGTGTCTCGCAACTGCACCAGCTCCGCGGCCGGGTGGGCCGGGGCGGCCTGCCCGGCCTGTGCCTGCTGGTGACCGAGGCCGAAGAGGGCACGCCGGCGCGCGAGCGGCTCGACGCGGTGGCGGCCACCACCGACGGTTTCGAGCTGTCGCGGGTCGACCTGGAGCAGCGCCGCGAAGGCGATGTGCTGGGCGGCGCCCAGTCGGGGCGGCGCTCCTCGCTGCGCATGCTCACCCTCCTGCGCGACGAGGAACTGATCGGCAAGGCGCGCGACGAGGCCGGCCGCTACATCGACGACGACCCGGACCTGTCCGGGCACCCGCCGCTGGCCGCGGCCCTGGCGGCCCTGCTGTCCGAGGAACGCGCCGAGTACCTGGAGAAAACCTGAGGCGCAGCCGCACCGCTGCCGCTGCCGCCTCTGCCCGGCCGCCGCCCGCGGCCGCAGCTCGCTCCGGCGCGCGCACCCCCGGGCGCGCTACGGTGACCGGCATGACCCGCATCATCGCCGGAGCCGCCCGCGGCCGCAGGATCGCCGTTCCCGGCGGACGCAGCACCCGGCCCACCAGTGACCGCGCCCGCGAGGCGATGTTCGCCTCGGCCCTGTCGAACCTCGGCACGTTCGAGGGGCTGCGGGTGCTCGACCTCTACGCGGGCTCTGGGGCGATCGGGCTGGAGGCGCTCTCCCGCGGCGCCGGCCACGCGCTGCTGGTCGAGTCCGACCGCAAGGCCGTGGCCACGCTGCGCGCCAACATCGCCGACCTCGGCCTACCGGGCGCGCGGGTCGCCGCCGGGCGTGTCCGCCGGGTGTTGGAGGAGGGGCCGCGCGACGGCGCCTACGACCTCGTGGTCGCCGACCCGCCCTACGCCGCCGGCGCGCCCGAGATCGCCGCCGTACTGGCGGCGCTGCGCGACGCGGAGTGGCTGGAGCCGGGTGCGCTGGTGATCGTCGAGCGGGCCAGCCGCGACGACGACCTGGTCTGGCCCGAGGGCTACGTGCCCGACCGGGTCCGCCGATACGGCGAAGCCGCCCTTTGGTACGGTCGCGCAGCGGGCATTCCGCGTTGAGTTCCGCCGCGGCCTTCGCTGCCGGAACCGCTCGGTCCGCAAGTTCCACGTGCGTCGAGAGGAACGATCCACCGTGCGTCGCGTCGTCTGCCCCGGCTCCTTTGATCCGGTCACCAACGGACACATCGACATCATCGGGCGTGCCGCGCGGCAGTACGACGAGGTCGTGGCCGCCGTGCTGACCAATGTCAACAAGCGCGGCCTGTTCAGCGTCGACGAGAAGGTCGACATGCTCCGCGAGTGCACCGCCGACCTGGAGAATGTGCAGGTGTCCCAGTTCTACGGGCTGCTGGTGGACTTCTGCCGCGACAACGGCATCGGCGCGATCATCCGCAGCCTGCGTTCGGTCAGCGACTTCGACTACGAACTGCAGATCGCCCAGATGAACTACCGCCTGTCCGGGGTCGAGACCCTGTTCATGACGGCCAATCCGCAGTACTCCTTCCTCAGTTCCAGCCTCGTGCGCGAGATCGCCCAGTACGGCGGCGATGTCAGCAGCCTCGTGCCGCCCAACATCGAGCAGCGGCTGCAGGACAAGTACCGGCCCGCCGGCGACGAGTCCGGCTAGTCTCCGCTGGGCGCCCAATGCCGTTCGGTTGAGGGGTCGGAGTACGTTCGGGGACCGGGTCGGACACGGGTCCGCTCGGCGGCCTTGCCCGCGGCCGACTACAGGTGGCCTGGGCTGAAGAGCAGCGGCAACGGCCGCGGTCGGCCGGGGCGCGCGGTCGCCGGTCCCGCCCGCAGGCGGCGGGGGCGGGCCGGGAACCCGACACAACGGACACGCACCCGCCCACCCCGGCCGACCGCCGCCCTCGGCGCCGCTTTTCACCCCGGACCAACCCGCCGCCCGGCCGGTGGCAAGGCCGCATAGTGGACCTGAGCCGCCCATCCGCCGCCTGCCGGAGGGCGGCCGCTGATTTGGGCGGGGTCTGTGCAGGCGGTTATACTCGTGAGTTGGCTACGCCTTCATTCCGGGACGTGGCCCCTCTGCTGTCCGAAGTCGTCCGCGGATCCGCTCCGGCTGTGGCGACCACCGACCGCCGTCCCGCGCTGCGGGCGCGGCACTGCTGAAAGCGCGATCACTCTGTCTCGTCTAGATGCCCGGTCCCCTCTGGTGGTCGACACCCGGCCGCTGGGGCGCCAGCCCGGCTCCATGCGTACCATCGAGCGTTCGGTGCCCGCACCGGCTCAGCTCGCCACGCAGATGGCGGGTGTGCCCGAGGGCGGTCCGGTCGAGCTCGAATTGCGGCTTGAGGCCGTGATGGAGGGGGTCCTGGCCACCGGCCGGGCGCGCGTCACCTACGAGGCCGAGTGCGCCCGGTGCCTGGATCCCATCCGCGACACCGCCGAGGCCGAGTTCCAGGAGCTGTTCCGCTACCCCGGCGAGGACGAGTTCTCCACCGGCGACACGGACACCGAGGACGAGGAAGAGGAATACTATCTAGAGGGCGAACTCCTCGACCTCGAACAGGTGGTGCGCGATGCCGTCGTGCTCGCGCTGCCGCTTTCGCCGGTGTGCCGGGACGATTGCCCGGGGCTGTGCGTCGAGTGCGGGGCCAAACTCGCCGAGGCCGGCCCCGAGCACAGCCACGGCGAGCGCATCGACCCCCGTTGGGAGGCGCTGCGCGACCTCGGCGAGGAGTTCGGCGACCGATGAACCCCGCTCCGCGGACCGCTTCCCCCGCGCCTCTGGGCGGTGGCGGACCCGCCGGAGCAACGGCGTTTCCCGCGCATGCGCGGGGCGCGCCCCTGCCAGCAGCAACGCTCCCGCGACCGCGCGGGTGACCCAGGAGGATTGAAGTGGCTGTCCCGAAGCGGAAGATGTCGCGGAGCAACACCCGCAAGCGCCGTTCGGCGTGGAAGGCCTCGCGCCCGAACCTCGTCGCGTGCCCGCGCTGCCGCGACCCCAAGCTCCCGCACACCGCCTGCCCGTCGTGCGGCACCTACAACAACCGCCAGGTCCTGAACGTCTCGTAACGGGGCACCACCGGGACCGCCGGCCGGATCCGTCCGGCCGCTGCGGCCGCGCGCCCGGATCGCCGGGTGCGCGGCCTGTCTGATTCCATGACAACAGCAAACGACCGCGCCGGTTCGGGCATATCCCGAGGCCGTGGTGGCCGCCGGGGAGGGGCAGCGCCCCTCCGCGACGCTCACCTCGCTCTCGAGCGTCCCTGATCGGCTTAGCCGACTCCAGCCGCGCAACCGCGCACGGCCGGACGAGCGGAGCTGAAGACCAGGAGTGTGAACGTCGAGTGGCCACACAACTCAACGCTACCGAGGCCCGCGATTTCTACCGCGCGATAGGCGTCGAACTCGACGCCGACGTGCTGGCGCGGGCGCTGACACACCGCTCGTACGCCTACGAGAAGGGCGGTCTGCCCACCAACGAGCGCCTGGAGTTCCTGGGCGACTCCGTGCTCGGGCTGATCGTCACCGACACCCTCTTCCGCGAGCACCCCGACCTGCCCGAGGGCCAGCTCGCCAAGCTGCGCGCGGCCGTGGTGAACATGCGCGCGCTCGCCGATGTCGCCCGCGAACTCGGCATCGGCGAGTACATCCGGCTGGGCCGCGGCGAAGAGGGCACCGGGGGGCGCGACAAGTCCTCCATCCTCGCCGACACCCTTGAGGCCATCATCGGCGCGGTCTACCTCGACCGCGGTCTCGACACCGCCTCCGACCTCGTGCACCGGCTGTTCGACCCGCTCATCGCCACGGCCTCCGGGCTGGGTGCCGGGCTCGACTGGAAGACCTCGCTGCAGGAACTCACCGCCGCCGAGATGCTCGGGGTGCCCGAGTACCACGTCGACGAAAGCGGCCCCGACCACCAGAAGACCTTCCGCGCGACCGTCCGGGTCGCCGGTGTCGACTACGGCATGGGCGAGGGGCGCAGCAAGAAGGAGGCCGAGCAGCAGGCGGCGGAGTCCGCCTGGAAGGCCATCCGCGCCGGTTCGGCCGCGCGGGCGGCCGAGGCCGACGACACCGCGCAGAGCTGAGCCGGCCGTGCCCGAGCTGCCCGAGGTCGAGGTCGTGCGCGCCGGCCTGGAACGGTGGGTGAACGACCGCACCGTCGACGGTGTTGCGGTGCTGCACCCCCGTTCGGTGCGCCGCCACGCGGCCGGTGCCGAAGACTTCTCGAACAGGTTGCACGCCCGCACGATCACCGGGGCCCGGCGCCGCGGCAAGTACCTGTGGCTGAGCCTGGACTCCGGCGACGCGCTGCTGGCCCATCTGGGGATGAGCGGGCAGCTGCTCATGCAGCCCCGCGACCAGGGCGCTGAGCGCCACCAGCGGGTGCGGATCGGCTTGGGCGCCGCAGAACGCGAGCTGCGTTTCGTCGACCAGCGCACGTTCGGCCACCTGATGGTCGAGCCGATGGTGGCCGACACCCGCGGTCGGTCGGACGGTGTGCCCGCTGCGATCGCCCACATCGCGCTCGACCCGCTCGACCCCGATTTCGACGACGACGCGTTCTCCGCCCTGCTGCGCCGGCGGCGCACCGAGCTGAAACGGGCGCTGCTGGATCAGTCCCTGATCAGCGGGGTAGGCAACATCTATGCCGATGAGGTGCTGTGGCGGTCACGGCTGCACTGGGCGCAGGCAACGGCCGACCTGGCCGGCCCGCAGGTGCGCGTCCTGCTGGAGCATTTGCGCGACGTGCTGCGCGAGGCCCTGGCCGCCGGCGGCACCTCGTTCGACAGCCTGTACGTGAACGTAAACGGCGAAAGCGGGTACTTCGAGCGCGGACTGAAGGCCTACGGCCGCACCGGCCTGGCCTGCGAACGCTGCCGGACACCGATCCGGCGCGACGCCTTCATGAACCGCTCGTCCTACAGCTGCCCGCTCTGCCAGCCCGCCCCGGGCGGGTGAGGACAGGAACCGGGGGAGCAACGTGGATCACGGCCGAGACCGGGATCAGGGCCGGCACCAGGATCAGGACCAAAAGCAGGAGCACGACACCGCGGCGCGGATGATCGCGTGGGTGCGCGGCCGGGTCCAGGGTGTGGGGTTCCGCTGGTGGGTGCGTTCGCGTGCGCTGGAACTCGGGTTGACCGGCGCCGCGACCAACCTTGACGACGGCAGGGTCGAAGTGGTGGCCGAAGGCTCCCGCGAGGGTTGCGAGGAACTTCTCACCCTGCTCCGCAGCGACGCGCCGCCGGGAAAGGTGGCGGGTGTCGTCGAGAGATGGGAAAATACCAGGGGCGCTTTCTCTGGCTTCACCGAGCGGTGAGTACCCTTAGAGGCGCAACGCGATCTGCGGGCACTCGTCCGGCCGCCGCAATCGGCCGCCGGATGCGCGCATGGGGTGTTCGTACCCGGGTCGCGCACTGTGGCCTGTCCGGTTACAGTGCGTTACGTTCTGTTTCGTGCAATCTTGACCAGCAACGCCCATAGTGAGACTCTGGAAAGTAGACCGCGCGCCTTTCCTATAGCCGGGCCCAGCCGCAACTCGGCGGTGCTCCTGCGGCTCATATGTGCGTGAATCGAATCTGGTCACTCAGTGTGGAGGACCCACATCATGGCGAAGGCTCTGTTTGGCCACGTCGGCGGTCCTGACCCTCAGATGGTTCAGGAGATGCGGCGGCTGCAGAAACGAGTGCGTGACCTCGAAGACGAGATCAGTCGGCTTCAGGCGCGCAACGACCAGCTCTCCGCGGCTGTCACCGATGTCGCTGTCAGCGCGACCGACCGCGAGCCCGCGCTCGCCTGACGCCCCGCAACAACCCGCAACGCAACTACAAGGGACGCCCTTTGACCGACCGGCGTCCCTGAGCGCGGATTCCAGGGGATGACCTGTGCCCCTGTCCGTCTGCGACCACTCTGTTCGCCGATGGTGGTCCGCTCGCCGATGGTCCACTATCGGGTGTACCCGCAAGCGGCACCAGTGAACCCCTGGCGGTATGCGCGCCCATGCGGCGCCGCCGCCACCGCCCCCGATGAAGACGCGCAGCGTTCTTCGATCGTGCAGCCGGCCACCCATGCGCCCCGCCGCCGAGACGGCCCGGGGCGCGTCGGGGTGGGCGGCGCCGCAACCCCCTGCGGTGCAGAAACCCCGGCGGATGGCAGACGGATGCCGCCGGTTCATGGCACCCTGGTTTCCCTGATCACGCGATCGCGGTAGTCGGACGGACGGGGGGACCTGCGGCGTGTACCTGAAAAAACTCACGCTGCGCGGCTTCAAATCCTTCGCCTCGGCGACCACCCTGCGCTTCGAACCCGGCATCACCACCGTGGTGGGACCCAACGGCTCCGGCAAGTCCAACGTGGTCGACGCACTGGCCTGGGTCATGGGCGAGCAGGGCGCCAAATCCCTGCGCGGCGGCAAGATGGACGACGTCATCTTCGCGGGGACCTCCTCGCGCGCCGCGCTGGGACGCGCCGAGGTCAGCCTGACCATCGACAACACCGACGGCGCGCTGCCGATCGACTACTCCGAGGTCACCATCAAGCGGACCATGTTCCGCAGCGGCGGCTCGGAGTACGCCATCAACGGCGACACCTGCCGCCTGCTGGACATCCAGGACCTGCTCAGCGACTCCGGCATCGGCCGCGAGATGCACGTCATCGTCGGCCAAGGCCAGCTCGACACCGTCCTGCACGCCGGCCCCGACGACCGCCGCGCCCTCATCGAGGAGGCCGCCGGCATCCTCAAGCACCGCAAGCGCAAAGAGAAAGCGCTGCGCAAGCTCGATGCGATGCAGGGCAACCTCGACCGCGTCACCGACCTCACCTCCGAGCTGCGCCGCCAGCTCAAACCACTGGGCAGGCAGGCCGAACTCGCCCGCAAGGCGGCCGTCATCCAGGCCGACCTGCGCGACGCCAAGCTGCGGCTGCTCGCCGACGACATCGTCACCCTGCGTGAGGCCCTGGAAAAGGAAGAGGCCGACGAAGCCGCGGTACGCACCCGCCGCGAGGCCGCCGAGAAAGCGCTGGCCGACGCCCAGGCGCGCGAGACCGTGCTCGACACCGCGGCCGGCGAGGCCGCACCGGTGCTCGCCCGCCACCAGGACACCTACCACGGCCTGTCGCGCCTCAAGGAACGCCTCAGTGCCGTGGCGTCGCTGGCCGCCGAACGCCACCGCAACCTCGCCGCAGCGCCGGAGGAGGACCGCTCCGGCCGCGACCCCGCCGAGCTGGAACGCGAAGCCGAGGAGGCCGCCGCCCAAGAGGAGGAGCTGCAGTACCGGCTCGACGACGCCCGCGAGAACCTGGAACGCGCGGTCGCCGAGCGCACCGCCGCCGAGGAGGCGCTCAAGGCGGAGGAACAGCGCGTCGCCGCCGCGGCCCGCGCAGCCGCCGACCGTCGCGAAGGGCTGGCCAAGCTCCGCGGCCGCGTCGACGCGCTGCGCAGCAGGCTCGCCGCCAGCGAAGCCGAGGTCGAGCGGCTCGACAATGCCGCCGTTGAGGCCCGCGAACGCGCCGAGGCCGCCCAGGCCGAGTACGAGGCGGCCCAGGCCGACTCCGCGGGGCTCGACCAGGGCGACGCCGAACTCGACACCGCGCAGGAGAGCGCCAAGCAGCGGCTGGCCGCGGTCGATGCCCGACTCAACGAGCTGCGCGAGACCGAACGCACCGCCGAACGGGAGCGCGCCGCCCTCGCCGCCCGCAAAGAGGCCCTCGAACTCGGCCTCAACCGCAAGGACGGCGCGGCGGCCCTGCTGGAGGCGCAGCAGCGCTTGCCCGGGCTGATCGGTTCCCTGGCGTCCCTGGTCGAGGTCGAACCCGGCCACGAGACCGCGATCGCAGCCGCGTTCGGCGCCGCCTCCGAGGCCGTGGCGGCCGCCGACCTCGACACCGCCGAGGCCGCCGTGGCGCTGCTCAAAAGCGATGACGCCGGCCGCGCCGGCATCGTGGTCGGCGGCTCGGGGCCCGGCACTGCCGGTGAAACCCGCGGCGATTGGCCGGCGCTGCCCGCCGGGCTGCGCTACGCCGCCGATGCGGTGCACCCGCCCGAACAGCTGCGCCCTGCCGTCACCGCGCTGCTCGACCGCACCGTGCTGGTCGCCGACTCCGCCGGGGCGCGCGAACTCCTGGCCGCCCGGCCGGAGCTGCGCGCCGTCACCGCCGACGGCGACCTGTTCGGTACCGGGCTGGTGGTGGGCGGATCGGCCACGGCGCCCAGCCTGCTGGAGGTGCAGGCGGCCGTGGACGAGGCCGCCGAACAGCTCGCCGCGGCCGGCAGCGCCGCAGCAACGGCGGCCGAACAGCTCGCCGCCGCCAAAGAGGAGCGCGAGACCTGCGCCGCCGCCCTGGACGACGTCACCGCCCGGCGCCGGGCCGCCGATAAGCAGCGCAACGACGCCGCCCAGCAGCTCGGCAAGCTTGGCGGGCAGGCGCGTTCGGCGGCCGCCGAGATCGAGCGCTACACCGCCGCCGCTGCCAAAGCCGCCACCGGCAGGCAGAGCGACCTCGACGACCTTGCCGCGTTGGAGGAACGCCTCGCCGAAGCCGAGCCGGCCGAGTCCGACGACGACACCGAGCCCGACACGGCATACCGCGACACCCTGGCCGAACAGGCCCGCAATGCCCGCGCCGGCGAGACCGAGTCCCGTTTGGCCGTGCGCACCGCCGAAGAGCGGGTCCGTTCCATCTCCGGGCGCGCCGACGGCCTGCTGCGGGCCGCCGCCGCCGAACGCGACTCCCGCCGCCGGGCCGCCGAACGGCGCGCCCGCCGCAGCAGCCAGTCCCGCGTCGCACAGGCCGTCGCCGAATCGGCCGCCCTTGCGCTGGAACGCATCGAGACCTCGCTGGCCGGCGCCGACGCCGAACGCAAGCGGGCCGAAGAGGAACGCGCCGCGCGCGACGCCGAACTGAAAACGGTGCGCGCCCGGGTCCGCGAGCTGTCGGTCGAGATGGAGAAGCTGGTCAACGTCGCCCACAGCAGCGAGGTCGCGCGCGCCGAACGCAAACTGCGCCTGGAGCAGCTGGAGACCAAGGCCGTCGACGAGATGGGCATCGAGGTCTCCGTGCTCGTCGCCGAGTACGGCCCCCGGGTACCGGTGCCGCCGCCGGCCGACGCCAAGGAGGACGAGGCGGTCGCCGTCCCCTACGTGCGCGAGGTGCAGCAGAAACGCGCCCGCAGCGCCGAGCGGCAGCTCAACCAGCTCGGCAAGATCAACCCGCTGGCGCTGGAGGAGTACGCCGCGCTGGAGGAGCGCCATGCCTTCCTCAACGCCCAGCTGGAGGACCTGAAAAAGACCCGGCGCGACCTGCTGAGCGTGGTCGAGCAGGTCGACGCACGGGTGCAGGAGGTGTTCTCGGCCGCCTTCGCCGACGTCGAACGCGAGTTCGCGCACATTTTCGGGCGGCTCTTCCCCGGCGGCGAAGGCCGGCTGGTCCTCAGCGAGCCCGGCGACATGCTGGCCACCGGCATCGAGGTCGAAGCCCGCCCGCCCGGCAAGAAGGTCAAGCGTCTGTCGCTGCTCTCGGGCGGCGAGCGGTCGCTGACCGCGGTCGCGTTCCTCGCCGCGATCTTCAAGGCGCGGCCGTCGCCGTTCTACGTCATGGACGAGGTCGAGGCCGCGCTGGACGACACCAACCTGCAGCGGCTGCTGGTGATCTTCGAAGAGCTGCGGGAGTCCTCCCAGCTCATCGTTATCACCCACCAGAAACGCACCATGGAGGCGGCCGACGCGCTCTACGGAGTGACCATGCAGAACGACGGGATCTCCCAGGTCATCAGCCAGAAGCTCGACCGCGCGAGCCCCGGCCCCTGACCCCGGGCGGCGCGGGAACGGGCGCCCGGGAGCGGGCGGGCGCGCACCGGTGCCCGCCACCGCATCCGGCGCCGCGCGCCGGCTCCCGCGAAAGCGCCCCGCCGGTTCGTTCCTGCAGGTCAGGCCGCCGACTCCCACCCCTGCCCCGAGCGCGCCCCCGCAGGCGGCTAAAGTGGACATACTGCCCTGCGGGTTCGATTCCGCAGGACAACGGCACCGCGCGAGCGAAGTCCGGTGCGGGCCCCGGCAGTGCCGGGCCCGCGAATCCGGCGCTGCCCCGCAACTGTGAGACCCCGCCCCTCGGGGCGCGGCAAGCCAGGTCGCCTCCGCGGTGCCGCGGCCCACTGTCCTCGCGGGAGGGCGGACCGCCCCGCTCTTCGCGTGGGCACCGCCACTCAGCCGCGCCCACCGAGATCCGAGAAGGAGACCCGTGCCAAGCGCACGTCGCCTGCCCGCAGCCCTGCTGCTGGCGGTCCTCGCCCTCACCGCCTGCGGCGGCCAGCAGAACTCCGGCCAACAGGAGCAGGAGCAGGGCCAGGATGCCGGGGCCTTCCCCGTCACCGTTGAGGACGCCACCGGCGAGGTCACCATCGATTCGCCGCCGCGGCGCATCGTTTCCCTGACACCGACCGCCACCGAGATGCTGTTCGCGGTCGGCGCCGGAGAAGCGGTCGTGGCCGCCGACGAGTACTCGAACCACCCGGAGAAGGCGCCCACCACCGACCTGTCCGGTTTCACGCCCAGCGTTGAAGCCGTCAGCGAGTACAACCCCGACCTGGTGGTGCTGGCCCGCGACGCCTCCGACGCCGCAAAACAGCTCCGCAAGGTCGACGTCCCCGTGCTGATGATCCCCGCTGCCACGACGCTGGACCAGGCGTACGGCCAGATGCGCATGCTCGGCAAGGCCACCGGCCACGCCGACAAGGCCGGCAAGGTCGCCGACCGGGTCGAGTCCGAGGTCGACGGGATCGTCGAGGAGACCACCGCCGAGATCGGCGACACCGACCTCAGCGTCTACCACGAGCTGGACGACGGCATGTTCTCGGCCACCTCCGACACCTTCATCGGCCAGGTCTACGACCGGTTCGGCCTGGAGAACATCGCCGACTCCGCCGAGGACACCGCCGGCGGCTACCCGCAGCTGTCCTCGGAGTACATCGTCGAGCAGAACCCCGACCTGATCTTCATCTCCTACGCCGGCGACGGCGCAGTGGAGGGGGTGGGCGAAAGGCCCGCCTTCGACAGCATCGACGCCGTACGCAACGGCGACGTTGTCCAACTCGACCCCGACATCTCCTCGCGCTGGGGGCCGCGCGTGGTCGACCTGGCCGAGAGCGTCTCCGATGCCGTGACCGCGGCCGCCCAGGAGGGGTAGCCGGACTTGCGACGCAAGCGGGCGGTCTGGTTCTGGCCGCTGCTGGGGCTGGTGGCGCTCGCCGCGGCCATGCTCGTGGGTGTGGCCGCCGGCGCCGCGTCCATCACCCCGGGCGACATCGCCGCCGCAGTGGCGAGCCGCCTCCCCTTCAGCCCGGTCGCCTCACCGCTCAGCGAACTCCAAGAGGCCGTGCTCGTCGAACTGCGCCTGCCCCGCGTTGTGCTGGGCGCGCTGGTCGGGGGGCTGCTGGCCAGCGCCGGTGCCGCCTACCAGGGGGTGTTCCGCAACCCGTTGGCCGACCCCTACCTGCTGGGGGCCGCCGCCGGGGCCGGACTGGGCGCCACCCTGGTACTGGCGTTCGGCCCGCAGCTGCTGGACTCGCCCCGGGCCCTCGTGCCGGTGGCGGCCTTTGCCGGAGCGCTCGCCGGGGTCGCCGCGGCCTACACACTGGGCTCGGTGGCCGGAGGCAGCGGCACCGCCACCCTGGTACTGGCCGGCGTGGCGGTGTCGTCGTTCCTCTCGGCGGCGCAGAACCTGGTGCAGATGATCCGGGTCGAGGAGCTGCGGCGCATCTACGCCTGGATGATGGGCGGGCTGGGCCGCGGCGGCTGGGACGACGTGGCGATGGTCGCGCCGTATGCCGTGGTGGGGGTGATCGTGCTGATGGGCTGCGGCTACCTGCTCGACCTGCTCGCGCTCGGCGACGAAAAAGCGCTCAGCCTCGGGTTGAACGCCACCGGTGTGCGGCTGCTGGTGATCTCCGCGGCATCGCTGGCCACCGCCGCGGCGGTTTCGGTGAGCGGACTGGTCGGCTTCGTCGGCATCGTGGTTCCGCACATCGTCCGGCGCCTGGTGGGTACCGGCTACCGGATGATCCTGCCCATGTCGCTGCTGAGCGGTGCCGCGTTCCTGGTCCTGGTGGACATCGCCGCGCGCACCGTGATCGCGCCGGCGGAGATCCCGCTGGGCGTGGTGACCGCATTCCTGGGCGCGCCGTTCTTCGTCTTCATCCTCAGGGCGACACGCAACCGAGGGAGCTGAGACACCCGCGCGTGACCTGACTGAGAGGCGTGATCTGGGAGACTGGTCCGTTGTGGCTCCTCCCCGGTCCGAGGCTTGAGCGCGGCATCGGCCCCAGGGCGCACGCACACGCTAGGAGACTGATGGACTACACGATCTTCGCCGTCATCATTTTCGTCGTTGCCCTGCTGGTGGTCGGCGGCGCCTTCCTGATCCGGCCGCGGCGGCCGGAAGCCCCGCCGGAGCCCCCGGCCGAGGAGCGCGAAGGCGGCACAGCGGGCACGGCCACGGCGGAGCCCGAGGAGGCGGTCGAGGAGCGCGAGCGCCCCATCGACGCCACAGCGGGAGCCACCGCGGCCGAGGCGCCGGCGGTTCCCGAGATCGAGACCCCGCCGCCCTCGGCCGGCCGCCTGGTGCGGCTACGCGCCCGGCTCGCGCGCTCGCAGAACGTCTTCGGGCAGGGGCTGCTCAGCCTGCTGTCGGCGGACCGGCTCGACGAGTCGTCCTGGGAGGAGATCGAGGACACCCTCATCACCGCCGACGTCGGGGTCACCGCGGCGTCCCAGATCGTCGACAACCTGCGCACCCGGGTCAAGGTGCTGGGCAGCCGCACCCCCGACGACGTGCGCGCACTGCTGCGCTCCGAACTGCTGGACCAGATCGGCACCGAGCAGGACCGCGCGGTGCACACCGAACCGCACGCCGACTCGCCCGCGGTCGTCATGATCGTGGGCGTCAACGGCACCGGCAAGACCACCACGGCCGGCAAGCTCGCCCGGGTGCTGGTGGGCGACGGCCGCAGCGTGGTGCTGGGCGCCGCCGACACCTTCCGCGCCGCCGCCGCCGACCAGCTGGAGACCTGGGGCGGCCGCGTGGGCGCCCCGGTGGTGCGCAAGGACGAGGGCGCCGACCCCGCCAGTGTGGCCTTTGAAGCGGTCACGAGAGGTTCCGACGACGGCGCCGACACGGTCATCGTCGACACCGCCGGCCGACTGCACACCAAAACGGGGCTGATGGACGAGCTCGGCAAGGTCAAGCGCGTCATCGAGAAGAAGGCGCCGGTCGACGACGTGCTGCTGGTGCTGGACGCGACCACCGGGCAGAACGGTCTGCGCCAGGCGCGCGTGTTCGCCGAGGTGGTCAACATCTCCGGCATCGTGCTGACCAAGCTCGACGGCACCGCCAAGGGCGGCATCATCGTCCAGGTGCAGCGCGAACTGGGTGTGCCCGTCAAGCTCGTCGGTCTGGGCGAGGGCCCCGACGACCTGGCGCCTTTCGACCCCGAGGCGTTCGTCGACGCGCTACTCGAATCGGGGGAGTGAGCGCTCCGCCGCCGCCCCGGGGGCGGCAGCGGAGCTTCGGCATGCGCGGGTACGCGGCTTGGGCCGGGGGCCGGTCCGCACCGGCGCCCGGTTGAACCGCGCGCTGAACGAGCACGTCGCGCCGGGCGAACCAGACCGTGCCGATCGCCACCAGCACCAGCGGAACGGCCACCAGCACCGCCGTGTACCCGGCGTCGACCCCGTTGACCAGCGGTTCGGGTCGAGCGCGCAGTGCCGGCACCAGCTCCAAGGCGCCCCCTCCCTCCCCGCCCGCGACGGCGCGGGTGCCGAAGGCGATCGCGGCGACCGTGACCAGGATCGGGGTCAGCAGCGAGAACACGGTCCCGCTCAGGTACCCCTCGGGCGTGGACAGGTCGTTCCAGCCCATGGACTCGGCCAGCCGACGACGAGCACGTGGCACGCGCCAAGCCGCCGGGCACGACGAAGGGGCCGCCCCGCCACGGGATCGGCCCCTTCGTCGTGCCTACGCCTTACCAGCCCACCGTTCGCTTCGGACGACCGCACACACGGCAGTGGACCGCCTGCTGAGCGTTCTTGTGTGCACAGTAGGTGCAGTACCAGTCGTTGTCCTTGTCGCGGTGTTTCGCGTTATGGCCCACCCGGCGACTCCTCAGATTTGGGGCTGCACAGCCAAATTCCGTCCCACCGGAGGAGTACCCACCGTCCACATGATCGGTTCGCCGTTGGCCAACCGCGTTTCGGCGAAGTACGAGCGGACGACCGGGTTCGCGGTTTGGAGCTCTGCCATGTCCGGAATCCGGATCTCGCGGGCGCGATCCTTCAGCCAGTCGGCCGCCTCACGAGGCGTCGCGTAGGTGGCCATATACGACCACTGGCCACCGGAGACGGGCTGTTCATAAGCGTGGTAGGGCATACCGTGAGTGTACGACGCGCGCATCGCTCCACCAGGGCAGCGCCGGGGCCAGATCCCGCCACCCTTGCCGTCCCGCGGCCGCGCCACCCCGAGGCATCGAGCCACCGCGCGGCGCCGGGTGGTGCCGGGGTGCGCCGGCTACTCCCCGGGCGCCGGGTTGCCGCCCACTTTGGGTCGACGCCCGAAAGGGCGCGGTAGCGCCCGTAGCTCTTGGTCGGCCCCCGGCAATTGATCACCGGTAGGGGATTGGCGGTCATGGCATGTCCCGATTCTGTGCAACAGGTGAACCCGCACCATTCGCTACTTGCGCCGGTCTCAGCTCGGGCCTTGCGGGTTCTTAACGAGCATCCGGCGGCGAGCCGCCCGCACCGGGTGCCGCCTGTGCGCCGCGGCAGCGGGCGCCGAATGCCCCTAAGTCGGCTGTGACCAGTCCATTCACCGATATGTAACACCACGGGCCATCTCTTTACGGCGGTGCAACACCGCAGGCGGCGCGGGGTAACACACGGCCCCGAGGGTGAGGGGCGTAGTGATCTTGGCCGGGCCCGATGGCGTGCTCGCCGATCCATTCCTCGGATTACGACGGCGAATCCCCCGCCCGATCTATGGAGGCGACGCAATGGAAGGCATCGACAGCGGCACCACCTCGTGGCTGCTCATCTCATCGGCACTGGTGATGCTGATGACCCCGGGACTGGCGTTCTTCTACGGCGGCATGTCGCGGGCCAAGAGCGTGCTCAACATGATGCTGATGAGCTTCGCGAGCATCGCGCTCGTCAGCGTCCTGTGGGTGGTCATCGGGTACTCGCTCGCCTACGACAGCGCAGGCGCCTTCATCGGCGGTTTGGGCTACCTGGGCGTCACCGGACTCATCAGCGAGGTCGACGGCGGCATCCCGGTCCTGCTCGATGTGGGCTTCCAGATGATGTTCGCCGTGCTCACCGTCGCGCTGATCAGCGGGGCCATCGCCGACCGCGCCAAATTCGGCGCATGGCTGCTCTTCGTCCCGATCTGGTCGCTGCTGGTGTACTCGCCGGTGGCCTACTGGGTGTGGGGCGACGGGTGGATCGGCAGCCTGGAGATCGGCGGCTACAACGTCGTCGACTTCGCGGGCGGCACCGCGGTGCACATCAACGCCGGCGCCGCCGCCCTGGCGCTCACCTTCGTGCTGGGCCGCCGCAAGGGCTTCGGCTCGGAGTCGATGCGTCCGCACAACCTCCCCTTCGTGCTGCTGGGCGCCGCACTGCTCTGGTTCGGCTGGTTCGGCTTCAACGCCGGCTCGGCCTACGCCGCCGACGGCGCCGCCGCGCTGGCTCTGCTCAACACCCAGGTCGCCACGGCCGCCGCCACCGGCGCCTGGATGCTGGTCGAACGCATCCGCTACGGCAAGGCCACCGCTCTGGGCTTTGCCTCCGGCGCGGTCACCGGCCTGGTCGCGATCACCCCGGCCGCTGCCGACGTCACCCCGCTGGGCGCGATCGCGCTGGGCCTGGTCTCCGGCGCCATCTGCGCCTACGCCATCAGTTGGAAGTTCAAGTTCAAGTACGACGACGCCCTGGACGTGGTCGGCATCCACATGGTCGGCGGCATCGTCGGCTCGCTGCTGATCGGGCTGCTGGCCGCCTCCTCGGCCAACGGCTCCGCGGGCCTGCTCTACGGCGGCTCCATCGGCCTGCTGGCGGTCCAGGCCGTGGCGGTGGTCGGTGTCCTGCTGTACTCGTTCGCGGTCACCTTCGTCATCGCCAAGATCATCGACCTGATCATGGGCTTCCGGATCCCCGAGCACGTCGAGACCAACGGGCTCGACGCCGAACTGCACTCCGAGACCGCATACGCCTTCGATGAGCTGGACGAACTCGAAGAAGGCGGTGAGCTCTCCTCGCCGACGCCTCCGGGCGAGGAGGTGGCCTCACAGCAGGCCCGGTCCTGACCCGGCTCAACGTGGAGGCGGTACGACCGAGCCGGACAATGCCGTGAGGTGAAACCGGGCCGGCGGGGAAGAACTCCCCGTCGGCCCCGTTGCGTGTCCGACGCATGCCCCAGGGTGGGCGTTTCCGGGCATATTTCCCGGTCGGCGTGGTTTCACTCACCCAATCGGCGCGCCGGGCGCCGGCGCGGATGCGGCGCGCAATCCCGCGCACCGCGGGTTCGGGGCCGGGTCCGGCCGGACCCGATTGCGTGTCGGCGCGCCCGCGACCGCTTCGCTCGCACCCTGCGTTCGGTACGCTTATGCCGCAACGGAGAGGGCGCGGGACACGCGCCGCGGCCCCCTGCCCGGTTCGCGCAGCGTCCAGCACCCCTCCTTTCGAACGTGCCCGGAGCCGAAGCGGTGGCCCGCGCGTCGGATTCCCAGCCAAGTTTCCGCAGACACATGTGCGCCCCGTGGCAGGGGGCCAGGAGGCAAGATGTCGCCGGTTCATCCCACTACCCGCCGATCGCGCTCACGCCTGGTATTCGGAGCAGCGACGGCCGCAGTCGTGATCGGCGCGTCCGGCTGCGGCATCGACCTGAGCGAGTTCCGGCCCGGCGGCGAGGACCCCTCACCCTCGCCAACGCCGGTCAAGGCGGGGCCGCTGCTGGATTCCGCACTGGAGACCCTGCGCAGCCAGCCCGCAGTCAACGTGCAGGGCCAGATCTCCCAGACCGAGAACAGCGCGGTCAACGACGTCTCGCTCACCACCACCAGCGCCGGAGCGGTCGACGGCACACTGCGCGCCAGCGGCAACGAAGCCCAGGTCATGCAGGCCGACAGCAAGCTGTTCGTGAACGCCCCCGACGCCTACTGGCTGGACCAGAGCATCGTCAACCCCGACACCGACAGCTACGCCGACAGCTGGGTCCGGGTATCGGGCAGCCAACTCGGCGTCGATCCGGGCAAGGCCCTGACCCCGGAGGCGCTCGCCGACATCATCGGCGCCATGCCTCCCGCCGGCGGCAAGGCCAAGCTGGAGAACCTCGACGGCACCACCGCCTACCGGATCGACCTGCAGGGAGGCGAGCAGAACCGCGTGTGGGTCGGCGAGGAGTCCGGCGAACTGCTGCGCGCCGAGATCGAGGAGCTGGCCCCCGAGGGCGCCGACTCCGGGCCGCGCAGCCGGCTGAACTTCACCGTTCCCGAGACCGCCGAAATCGGCACCCTGTACGAGGACGTGCTCGCCACCGTCCAAGACGAACTGAGCGGCTCGCCCGACGCCCGCATGCCCGTCAGCTGGAGCGAGCAGCTGAGCCTGAACTGCGAGACCGGCGGCGCCTGCGACGTCACCGGCACCGTCAAGGACGACTCCAGCGGCGACGACTCCACCAGCGGCGAGCTCAGCGTCCTCGTGCGCATGGACGCCAAGGTCGAGAACGACGAGCTCGGCACCAAGAAGTGCGACGACTCCGCATCGCTGAAGACCGGCAAGAACGTGAAGCTCTCCTGCGGCGTCGACTTCAACCTCGAACCCAGCACATCGCCGCAGTCCTACCAGGTCAGCGGTGACGCGCAACTGTCCACGACCGCGCTCAGCGGCGACGCCCGCAAGGAGTTGGTCTCCACCATCGAGGAGCAGCGCGACGCCGCCATGGAGGGCTCGTCGCCGTCGGCCGGCGCCTCGGGATCCCCCTCGGCGCCGGAGTCGGCCGGAAACTGACCGCCGCCCGGGTGCGAACGCGCGCCCGCCGGGGCGCGCACGGCGCGTTCCGACGGGTAACCTGGGGAGAGAATCCCGAGATGAAGGACTGGCCACACTCGTGTTCGAGACGCTTTCCGACCGGCTGACCTCGGTCTTCTCCTCGCTGCGCGGCAAGGGGCGGTTGTCCGAGGAGGACATCAACGCGACCGCGCGCGAGATCCGTCTCGCGCTGTTGGAGGCTGATGTCGCGCTGCCCGTGGTCCGCGCGTTCATCGCGCAGGTCAAGGAGCGCGCTCAAGGGGCCGAGGTCTCCAAGGCGCTGAACCCGGCGCAGCAGGTCATCAAAATCGTCAACGAGGAACTCGTGCAGATCCTCGGCGGCGAGACCCGCGAAATCCGCTTCGCCAAGAACCCGCCGACCGTCATCATGCTCGCCGGCCTGCAGGGCTCGGGCAAGACCACCCTTGCCGGAAAGCTCGGGCGGTGGCTGGCCGGCGAACGCAACACTCCGCTGCTGGTGGCCGCCGACCTCCAGCGGCCCAACGCCGTCACCCAGCTGCAGGTGGTGGGCGAGCGCGCCGGAGTCCCGGTGTTCTCCCCCGAACCCGGCAACGGGGTGGGCGACCCGGTCGAGGTTGCGCGGGCCTCGATCGAGCAGGCCGAGCGCAACAACCACAACGTGGTCATCATCGACACCGCCGGCCGCCTCGGCATCGACAGCGAGATGATGCAGCAGGCCGCCGACATCCGCGATGCGGTCAATCCCGACGAAATCCTCTTCGTCGTCGACGCGATGGTCGGCCAGGACGCGGTGAACACCGCCCAGGCGTTCCTCGACGGCGTCGGCTACGACGCGGTGGCGCTGACCAAGCTCGACGGCGACGCCCGGGGCGGTGCCGCGCTGTCGATCCGGCACCTCACCGGCCGGCCGATCATGTTCGCCTCCACCGGCGAGAAACTCGACGACTTCGACCTGTTCCACCCCGACCGGATGGCCTCGCGCATCCTCGATATGGGCGACATGCTCACCCTTATCGAGCAGGCGCAGCGCACGTTCGAAGAGGACGAAGTCAGCAAGATGGCCAGCACGCTGGCCTCCGAGGACGACTTCACCCTCGACGACTTCCTGCAGCAGATGGCCATGGTCCGGCGGATGGGGCCGATCAGCAACCTGCTCGGCATGATGCCGGGCATATCGCAGATGCGCGACCAGGTCAGCAACGTTGACGAGAAGGACCTCGACCGCATCACGGCCATCATCCGGTCGATGACCCCGGCCGAACGCGGCAATCCCAAAATCATCAACGGGTCGCGGCGGCTGCGCATCGCCAATGGTTCGGGCACCCAGGTCAGCGACGTCAACGGGCTCGTCACCCGGTTCTTCGAGGCGCAGAAGATGATGCGCCAGATGAAGAACGGCGGTATGCCGGGAATGCCCGGCATGCCGGGCGGTGGCGCGGGCGGCGGCAACCGCAAGAAGGCCAAGGCGCAGACCAAGAAGGCGAAGAAGGGCAAGCAGCGCAGCGGCAACCCGCTCAAGGCCAAGCAGCAGGACGCCGAACGCGAGGCCGAGCGCCAGCGGCGCCGCGAGGACGGCGGCGAGCAGCAGGCGCCGCCGGAGCTGCCCCCGGGGCTGGGCGGCGGGCAACTGCCCCCAGGACTCGGCGGCGGCTCAACCCCCGACCTCTCCAACTTCAAGCTGCCCAAGAAGTAGCGGACGGCTGCGCCCGGGGCCGCGCCGTTGGGGCGTGGGTCCGGGCGCACCGGCCGCCGAACGGGGTACGCAGCGCGGGAGCGCGCTGAACACCCCGCGGTTTTTTCCGCGGTCCGATACCGGCGGTGTGGCGGCTTCCACCGCAGGCGGACCCGCCGAACAGTCCGCAACGCGCGTTGCGCTCTCCGGCATCTGGCACAATGGGTGATTGACTAACGGTGTGATGGGCCAGCCCTCTAACTAGCCCGGGCACCTACGTCGTGGCCCGAAGTTCCGCCGTATCCCCACGCGGCGCGACCACGGGCAATCGCATCACAACTGGGAGAGACCACACCTGTGGCTGTCAAGATCAAGCTCAAGCGTATGGGGAAGATCCGTACGCCGCAGTACCGGATCGTCGTCGCCGATGCCCGCACCAAGCGCGATGGCAGCGCCATCGAAGAAATCGGCAAGTACCACCCGAAGGAAGAGCCGAGCTTCATCGAGGTGAACTCGGAGCGGGCGCAGCACTGGCTGTCAGTGGGGGCGCAGCCCACCGACCCGGTCAAGCACATCCTGAAGCTGACCGGCGACTGGCAGCGGTTCAAGGGGCTGCCGGAGCCGGGGCCGCTGAAGGTCGCCGAGCCCCGCGACAAGGAGGCCGAGGAGGCCGCCTTCCAGGCCGTGCTCAAGGAGCTCGTCCTGCCGGACAACGAGTCCGCGAAGGGCGGCGGCAAGTCGCGGAAGTCCTCTGGCTCGCAGAAGACCGAGAAGGCCGACAAGCCTGAGAAGGCTGAGAAGGCCGAGAACACCACCGGCGAAAACACGACCACGGAGCCTGAGGGCGAGGCCTGACGTGCTGGAAGAGGCGCTAGAGCACCTGGTTCGGGGCATCGTCGTGAACAGCGACGACGTCCAGGTGAGAGCCCGACGGCTCCGCAAGGGCAAGGTGCTCGAAGTCCGGGTCCATCCCGACGACCTCGGAAAGGTCATCGGCCGCAACGGTCGCACCGCCAAGGCGCTGCGCACCGTCGTCGGCTCGCTGTCGGGCGGGCGCTACGTCCGTGTCGACCTGTTGGACCTGAACGAAGTGCGCTGAGCGCTCGGCCGGGCGCCCCGCCACCTGCGATCCGCAGGTGTGCGGGCGCCCGGCCGAGCCGCCGCGCCGTTCCACGCCGAGCGGCGCGGTCCGGTTGTGCGCGCAGCCCTCTGCGCGAGTTCGCTGACCATTTTCGCAACGCCGGTTCCGCACATCCGCACACCGGTGTTCGCAATACCGCAGGAGGACGATGCGTCTCGTCGTCGGCCGGATCGGCCGCGCCCACGGAATCCGCGGTGCCGTCACCGTGGAAGTGCGCACCGACGCTCCCGACGCGCGTTTCGCGCCCGGCTCCGTCCTGCAGACCGACCCCGCCGGCGCCGGCCCGCTCACCGTTTCGGCGGTGCGCGCGCGCTCGGGCGGGCTACTCGTCCGATTCACCGGCATCCGCGACCGCAACGCCGCCGAGGCGCTGCGCGGCACCACGCTGCTGGTCGACTCCGCCGATGTGCCGCCGCCCGGCGACCCCGATGAGTTCAACGACCACGAACTGATCGGACTGCGGGTGCGCACCACCGACGGAACCGAGGTGGGCACCGTCGCCGACATCCTGCACAACGCACAGGACGTCCTGGCCATCACAGACACCTCCGGAGCCGAGGTGCTGGTGCCCTTCGTCCGCGAACTGGTGCCCGAAGTCGACACCGAGGCCGGCCTGCTGGTGATCGATCCGCCGCCCGGCCTGCTGGAACTGGGCGACTGAGCCCGGCGCCTGCGCCGCCCTGCCGCCCGCATCCCATCCCGCAGACACCTACCGGCGGCCGCGGGCCGGAACCGCCGCCGGAACCGCACACTTATGCGCATCGACATCATCAGCATCTTCCCCGACTACTTCGCGCCGCTGGAGCTGTCGCTCATCGGCAAGGCGCGGGCGGCGGGCATCCTCGACATCCGGCTGCACGACCTGCGGTCCTGGACCTATGACCGGCACAACACCGTCGACGACACGCCCTACGGCGGCGGGCCGGGCATGGTCATGAAACCCGAGCCCTGGGGCGAGGCCCTCGACACGGTGACCGCAGGCGGCGCCCCGCCGCCGCGGCTGGTGCTGCCCACACCCAGCGGCACGCCATTCACCCAGGAGCGGGCCAAAGGGCTTGCTGCGGAGCCGTGGCTGGTGTTCGCCTGCGGGCGCTACGAGGGCATCGACTCCCGGGTGGCCGCCGACGCGGCACAGCGCATGCCGGTGGAGGAACTGAGCATCGGCGACTACGTGCTGGCCGGGGGCGAGTCGGCCACGCTGGTCATCGTTGAGACGGTCTCGCGGCTGCTGCCCGGGGTGCTGGGCAACGCCGAGTCGGCCGTGCAGGACTCGTTCGCCTCCGGCGCCATGGAGAACCTGCTCGAAGGCCCCGTCTACACCAAACCGGCGCAGTGGCGCGGCCACGAGGTCCCGCCCGTGCTGCTGTCGGGCGACCACGGGGCGGTCGACCGCTGGCGGCGCCGCGAAGCGCTGCGCAAGACCGCCCGCAACCGTCCGGAGCTGCTGCGGGAGATGGCCGCCGAACAGCAGGCCGGGCCCGACCGGGACCTGGTCCGCGAACTGCTGGATGAGGCGGAGTCCGGCGGTTCGCCGGGCGAGGAGTCGGGCCGCGTGTAGGTCGGCGGCTGTAGCGCCCGCTGCGCTCGCAGCGGCTGCAGGTGCTGCCGGGGCGGTCACCGGCGCCGCCGGCCGGGATTTCCGGCCGTGGGCCCGATCCCGGGCTGTGCGGGGGGTTGCGCCCCTGTGCGGCCCGGTCGGCCCCGCTCCCGCGGGGACATCCGTTGCAGAGCGGTGGCGCACCTATGGCAGACTAGGGGAGTTGCCCCTGCCGTCGCGCGTTGTTCGCATGCCTTCTTTACCGGCACGCGGCCGCCACGATCCGACAGAGGCCTACCGATACGACCCCAGCAGCAGATCCGCCCGCGCGAACCGCACTGTCCGTCGCCGCGGCGCGCAATCGATGAGGAACCGCTGAGATGCACACCGCTATTCAGGAAATTGAGAAGACTCAACTTCGCACGGACATTCCTGATTTCCGCCCGGGCGACACGCTGAACGTGCACGTGCGCGTCACTGAGGGCACTCGTTCGCGCGTTCAGGTCTTCAAGGGTGTCGTGATCCGGCGCCACGGAGCCGCCAACCGCGAGACGTTCACCGTCCGCAAGATCAGCTATGGCGTGGGTGTCGAGCGCACCTTCCCCGTGCACACCCCGGCGATCGAGAAGATCGAGGTCGCCTCCCGCGGCCGCGTGCGCCGGGCGAAGCTGTACTACCTGCGCAACCTGCGCGGCAAGGCCGCCCGCATCCCCGAGCGCCGCTGACCCTGCGGTGCGGGGCCGATGCGCCGCGCACGGGGCCTCGCGCGCCAATGCCCGACATGCGGCGCTGCGCTCGGATAGGCTTCGTTTTCGATGACCATCGACGAATCGGCCCCCGCTGCAGCGCCCGGCACTCCCGGGTGCGGTGACGGCGCCCGAATCCGACGACTCTGGCTCTCCTTCGTCCGCGTGGGGGAGCCAAAGTCGTGTCGGGGCGGTGGTGCCGCTGTGCAGGCCGATGCGGGCGGTGAGGCAGAGCAGCCGAGAGCGGGGATTCGATGAACGCCAAGAAGGACGGCACGGACGAGAAGGCGCGGAAATCGGGATCGTTCTGGAAGGAACTTCCGATCCTGATCGTCATCGCGCTGGTTCTGGCGTTCGTTATCCGCACGTGGATCGCCCAGCCGTTCTACATCCCCTCGGGGTCGATGGAGAACACACTGCTCATCGGCGACCGGGTACTGGTTAACAAGCTCGTCTACCAGGTGCGCGACATCGAACGCGGCGACGTCGTCGTGTTCAACGGCGGCGGGTCCTGGGACGAAGGGCCGGCCGCGGTGCCGGTCGAGGAGCCGACCAACCCCGTCGCCCGCATGTTCAACTGGGTCGGCCAGCAGTTCGGCGCCTCGCCCACCGGCCGCGACTACATCAAGCGGGTCGTCGGGGTGCCCGGCGACACCGTCGAATGCTGCGATGCCCAGAACCGGGTCCTGGTCAACGGCGAACCGCTCGACGAGCCCTACCTGTACCCCGGCAGCGTCGAGACCCACGTCGAATTCGGACCCGTCTCGGTGCCCGAGGGCCGGCTGTGGCTGATGGGCGACCACCGGGTCAGCTCGAAGGACTCGCGCCGGCACCAGAGCGAACCGGGCGGGGGCTCGGTGCCCATCGACCACGTGGTGGGCCGCGCCTCGCTGATCGTGTGGCCGCTGGACCGGTGGTCCACCATGCCCGTGCCCGAGACCTTCGCCGAGCTCAACGAGGGCACGCCCGAATCGGCCGGCGGCGCCTCCGGCGGATCCGGGCAGCAGGACACCGCCGGTGCGGCCGGCGGTTCGGCGGCGGGCCCGGCGCCCGAGAACCCCGCACAGGCGTCGGCCGCGCTGCCGCTCGTCCTGGGCGCGGCCGCGGCGGTCCCCATCCACCGCACCGGCCGCCGGGTACTGCTCGGCGCGCGGCGGCCCGCACCGCGCACCCGCCGCCGCTCCGGCACCGACCGGCAGGACTGAGCCGGTGGGCAGGGGCGGGCCGTCCCTGCCCGGCTCGTGCCCCGCCGCCCCTGCCTGCCCCGCCCCGTTGTGTAGCGGCCGGCGGCGGCAGTTGACACGTAGCGCATCATGGTTGCTGTAGTGGATTGATCAAGCGGGATACGTCCCGCGAGACCCCGCAGGCTAAGGGGGCCGGGCCGCTCAACCGGGACTGCACGACGAAAGCGAGCGCGAAATGAGTTCTGAGGACCTGGAGAAGTACGAAGCCGAGATGGAGCTGCAGCTCTATCGCGAGTATCGGGACGTCGTCGGCCTCTTCAGCTACGTGGTCGAGACCGAACGCAGGTTCTACCTCACCAACCACGTGGATCTACAGCCGCGCAGTACCGAAAACGGCGAGATGTACTTCGAGGTCACGATGGAGGATGCCTGGGTCTGGGACATGTACCGCCCGGCCAGGTTCGTCCGGAATGTGCGCGTGGTGACGTTCAAGGACGTCAACGTCGAGGAGATCACCAAGTCCGACCTGGAGGTCCCCGCCACGGGCAAACCGCACTAGGTTCTTTAGTTCTCTAGAGCTCGGGCGGGTTGCGCCGCAGGCCATCCCGCCCCAGCACGGTTCTTCTCCCGGTCGCCCGGCCGTCCCGCTGCCACGCTGCCGCCGCTCCTGCGGCCCCCGGTCGCCGGACCGGTGACCCGGGCGGCCCCGTCGCCATTGAGCCCCCGTTGGCGCCCACGCGCCGGCGCCGCTAGCGACCCTGCGGAAATGCCCAGATCCGGCGCCGGATCTCGGTATTTCCGCATGATCATCTCCGGCGCCCGCCCGCTTGCCCGGTCACCACGGCGGGTGGGGTTGATCGCCGCTGCGTCTCGGGTGCGTGTTGCGTGCCTGCCGCGCGGTTGTCCACAGGCCGGCGGATCGGGTTGGTGGTGTGGGGTTGGTGTCGGGTTGACTTGAAATAAGGGGTCCCCCGGCACCTCCCGCATCGTCGTGCCCACGGCCGATGCGGCCTTTGCGGCGCGGGCGGTCCTGGGCCGCGGCTGATCGGGGTGCCGCGAGTGCTGCCGGGGCGGGGGCGGCGCGGGTTTCCACAGGCGGCTGATTCGACTGGATTGGCACGGGCCGCCTGGCCAGGCTGGAAGCATGAGCTTTTTCCGCCGCATCGCGTCCCCTTCCTCCAGCAGCGACCGTGTGAAAGCGCCTCCTTGCCGGGGGCCGGGTAACCGCAGCCGGGTGCTGCTCGGCGCCCGCGGCGAGGACATCGCTGCGGCCTATCTGGAGCGGTCCGGGCTGCGCATCCTCGCGCGCAACTGGCGCTGTCCCGAGGGCGAAATCGACATCGTGGCCTGCGAAGGCCCTACCATCGTCGTCGCCGAGGTCAAGACCCGCACCGGACTGCGCTTCGGGTCGCCCCTGGAGGCGGTCACCGATCCCAAACGGCGGCGGCTGCGCAGGCTGGCGCGGCGGTGGGCCGCCGCACACGGGGGCGCCGGCAGGCCCGCGCGGGTCGATGCGGTTTGCGTGCTCGTGCTCGCCCGCGACCGCGTCTTCGTCCGGCACCACCGGGGGGTGGCCTGATGGCCCTGGCCCGCACCCGCTCAATGGCTCTCATCGGGGTCGACGGCCACACCATTGAGGTCGAGGCCCACCTGGGCGAAGGCGCCCCAGGACTCACCCTGGTCGGTCTGCCCGACACCGCCTTGCGCGAGGCCCGCGACCGCATCAGAGCGGCGGTGGTCAACTCCGGCGAACGCTGGCCCGAGGGCCACATCACGGTCAGCCTGTCCCCGGCGAGCCTGCCCAAGCGCGGCAGCGGCTTCGACCTCGCCATCGCCGCCGCCATCATGGCGGCCGAGGGCGCGGCGCCCGGTGCTGATCTGCGCAGCGCGGTCGTCCTGGCCGAACTCGGGCTCGACGGCCGCGCGCGTCCGGTCAGCGGAGTCCTGCCCGCGGTGCTGGCGGCGGTCCGCGGCGGACACTCCACCTTCGTGGTATCCCGCGGCAACGCCGAGGAAGCCGCACTGGTGCCAGGAATCAAGGTTGTGGCGGTGGCCTCGCTGGCCGAACTCCTGGCCCGGCTGCGCGGCGAACCCGTCGCCGATCACCCGCCGGGCGGCGACGATACGCCGTCGCGCGAAACCGGCAACGACCCCCAGGCCGATACCGGCAGCGGTACCGGCGCCCGCCGCCCCGACCTCGCCGATGTGCTCGGCCAGCCGGTGGCCCGCCGCGCACTGGAGATCGCGGCGGCAGGCGGCCACCACCTGATGATGGTCGGTCCGCCCGGCACGGGGAAAAGCCTGCTGGCCGAACGCCTCCCCACCGTGCTCCCGCCGCTGACCGCCGCCGAATCCATGGAGGTCACTGCGGTCCACTCGGTGGCCGGTTCCCTGCCTGCGGGGTCGCCGCTGATCTCCCGCCCGCCGTTCTGCGCGCCCCACCACACCGCCACACGAGCCGCGATCGTCGGCGGCGGCAGCACGCGGCTGCGGCCGGGCTGTGTCTCGCTGGCCCACCGCGGAGCCCTGTTCCTGGACGAGGCCCCCGAGTTCGCCCGCGGGGTACTCGATTCACTGCGCCAGCCGCTGGAGACCGGCGAAGTCGTCGTCGCGCGCTCCGCCGCGACCGCGTGTTTCCCCGCCCGGTTCCTGCTTGTTCTCGCCGCCAACCCGTGCCCGTGCGGCAAGTCCGGCAACGCCTGCACCTGCTCGTCCCCGCAGCGCCGCCGCTACCTGGCGCGCCTGTCCGGGCCGCTGATGGACCGGGTCGATCTGAAGGTCGAACTCCAGCCCGTCGCCCACGCAGAACTCCTGGCCGACCGCGCTTGCGCGGAGTCCTCGGCCGACGTTGCACAGCGGGTCGTGCTGGCCCGCGAACGCGCCGCGGCGCGGCTGGCCGATACGCCCTGGACCACCAACGCCGCCATTCCCGGTGCCGAACTCCGCAGGCGCTTCCCCGTGCAACCCGCGGCCCAACGCGTCCTGGCCGCCGCACTGGAACGCGGCGAGATCAGCGCCCGCGGCCTCGACCGAGCCCTACGCATCTCCTGGACCCTCGCCGACCTGGCCGACCGCCCCGAACCCGGCACCGAGGACACCGCCTATGCCTACGCCCTCTGGACCGGACGCGCCCAATAACCGCCCGCGATGCCCCCTGACCCGCCGCGCCGCCCGCGGCCCGATGAAGGAGAAGCACGGGGGCTGCTGGTTGCTGTTGGCCCGATTGCTTTGGAAGGAGGGCCACCCGGGTGCGGGTGCCGGTATGGCGGCGCCGCAGTCGCCGGGGGCATCGCCGCTCGTCGGCACGGGCGCGGCTGCCGGGACCGCTGGTTGCTGCCGGCTTATTGCTATTGGAAGGAGGGAGGCGGTGTCCCGCCGGTCGGGTACCGGTGCCGGGCCGCCGTGCTCATGAACGGTTCTGCTCACCAGGAAACAGGTCCCGACGCTGGTGGCCGCCACGGCACGGGCCCGGGCCTCCATGACACAGGCCCCGGCGACACGCCGCTCCGCGGCGGTGCCGTCGCGGACGCCGGCGAACCCGGGTTGCACGATGACGCTACGGCCCGGGCGTGCCTTACCTGTGTCGCCGAACCCGGCGACCCCGCAATGGGGGCGCTGCTCGACGCACACGGCGCCGCCGCGCTCTGGCGGACGCTGTCGAACGGCGAGCTTCCGCAGGCCCCGCCCGGTGTCCGACCGGACACCTTCGCCCGGCGGGCCGCCCGCTGGCGCGATCGGGCGGCCCGGACCGATCCTGACGCCCTGCTCGCGGCGACCGCCGACCTCGGCAGCCGGCTGATCGTCCCCGGCGATCCCGGCTGGCCCACCCAGCTCGACGGGCTCCAGCAGCGCCGCCCCTACGCCCTCTGGGTCCGCGGCGCACACGACCTGCGGAACGCTTGCCTGCGCTCGGTATCGATCGTGGGCGCACGCGCGGCCACGGCTTACGGCCTGCACGTGGCGACCGACCTCGCCTGGGGACTGGGTCTGCGTTCGTGGGCGGTGGTCTCGGGCGGCGCCTACGGCATCGACTCCGCCGCCCACCGCGGCAGCCTCGCCGCGGCTGCGCCCGCGGTGGCGGTCCTCGCCTGCGGGCTCGACCTCGCCTATCCGCGCGGCAACGAGAACCTGCTCGCCGATATCGCCGCCCGCGGGGTGCTCGTCGGCGAGCACCCGCCCGGCGCGCCGCCCAGCAGGCACGGGTTCCTGGTGCGCAACAGGATCATCGCCGCGCTCACCCCCGGGACCGCGGTCGTCGAGGCCGGGCTGCGCAGCGGCGCCCTGAACACCGCGCGGCACAGCCAGGACCTGCAGCGCTGCGTCATGGCGGTACCGGGCCCGGTCACATCGGCGCTCTCGGCCGGTTGCCACCGGCTGCTGCGCGACGGCGGTGCCGTCTGCGTCACCGGCACCGACGACATCGTCGAGCAGGTCGGCAGGATCGGCGCCGATCTGCGCCCCGACCACGGCACGGCGCTCGATCCCGGCTTACTCGGCCCCGCCGCCCGCGAAGTCCTCGGCAACGTGCCCGAACGCACCTGCGCCGGTACCGCCACCATCGCCGCGGCCTGCGGCATCGGTCTCGACTCCGCACTGCGCCGCCTGGGGTTGCTCGCCGCCGCCGGTTTCGTCGAACGCGGCCCCACGGGCTGGCGCGCCCGGGGAGGGAGCGGCACCGGTCGAACCGCCGCGGAACCGGATCGCCGGTGAGCCCCGGCCCAGGAGGCGAAACGCTTGCACGGAGTACGTTGGCTGTTCCAAGGTCGGCGCAGGAGGGGATTCGGCCGAGCGAGAGGAGTTCGGGATGGCCCAGAGGTACAGCAACGCCGTTGTGGCCGAGGGGCCGTTGGTGTTCGTTTCGGGCCAGGTACCGCGCGACACCGACGGAACGGTCGCCGACGGCGACGCGGCAACCCAGGCCCGGCAGGTTTTCCGCAACATCGACGCCGCGCTGGCCGAGCACGGCTCCGGCATCCGCCATCTGGTCAAGGTCACCTACTACCTGCGCCACATGGCCGACCTCGGCGACCTGCGCCAGGCCGTCGACGAATATTTGGTGCACGAACCCCGCCCCGCGAGCACACTCGTCGAGGTCAGCGGGCTGGTCGATCCCCGGTATCTGGTCGAGGCCGACGCCGTGGCGCGGTTGCCCCGGTGGCCGGGAACCCAGGTGGCGGTATGAGCGCCGATCCGCCGGAACGCCGCGAGCTGCTTGAAGACCTGCGCGGGCACCTCGCCGTCGACCGGTCGCCGCACACCGTGCGCGCCTACCTCGGTGATGCCCGTGCACTGCTGGACCACCTGGACCACACCGGGTGCACGCTGGCGGAACTCGACCTCGCGGCGCTGCGCGGCTGGCTGGCGCGCATGCGCGACCACGGCGCCGGGCGCGCGACCATGGCGCGGCGGGTCGCCGCCGCCCGGGTGTTCACCGCGTTCCTGTACCGCACGGGCCGTATCGGCCACGACCCGGGACCGCGGCTGTCGGCACCGCGTGCGCCCCGGACCCTGCCCGCGGTCCTCAGCGAGGACGAGACCGCCGCCGCCCTTGCCGCCGCGGAACCCGCCGCGGCCGGTGGCAGCGCCGGTGCCGACACCGGCCACAGTGCCAGTGCCAGTGCAGGTTCCGGCGCCGGCGCCGGAACCGGTGCGGCCGAGCTGCGCGCCCGCGCGGTCGTCGAGGTCCTCTACGCCACCGGTATCCGGGTCGCCGAGCTGTGCGGACTCGATGTCGACGACCTCGATTGGGAACGCCGCACTCTTCGAGTCCACGGCAAGGGCGGCAAGGACCGGGTGGTGCCGGTCGGCGCGCCCGCCCTGGACGCGGTGAGCACGTGGCTGCTTGATGGCCGCCCCCGGATGGCGGCCGCGGCCTCCAGCGGCCCCGCACTGTTCCTGGGCGCGCGCGGCGGCCGGCTGGGCACCCGCTCGGCCCGCCGCGACGTGCATACGTTCCTCAACGCGCACGGGGCCGATGCCGCGCCCCACGGGCTGCGCCACAGCGCGGCCACGCACCTGCTCAACGGCGGCGCCGACCTGCGCAGCGTGCAGGAGATCCTCGGACACGCGTCGCTGTCGAGCACCCAGATTTACACCCACGTCTCGATCGAACGCCTCACCCGCACCTACAACCAGGCCCACCCGCGGGCGTGACGCGGCAATGGTTGCGCACTGTCGTTGATTCTGGGTGATCGCAATGACCCTGCAGAAATGCCGTGTACGGCCCCGGAAACGGCATTAGGGATCACACGGGCACCCGCCCGGGGTCCTGCGGCCGTTGGTGCCGCTTTTCAGCGCAGGCACCCGCCGCTCGGCCGGTGGCAAGGCCGCATAGTGAACCTGAGCCGCCGCCCCGCCCCCCGCCCT
>NZ_BAAGYZ010000071.1:0-18787 GCF_054778995.1 Streptomonospora sediminis | reverse complement strand
CCCCAGCACACCGAAGAGGATCAGTACGTAGTTGCTCAGCCACGGCGCCGTGACGATGCGCGCCCGCTCCGGCGCGCCGGGATCGTAGGAGACGGTGACGATGTCGCCGCTGCGCGAGGCGGTCCAGCCGGTGTTCTCGTGGGCCGCGTGCACCTCGCGGCCGTCGGGGGTGGTGAACCGGACGATCATCGACGCAGAGGTCCGGGTTTCGCGGTAGCCGACGATCTCGGCCTCGGTACGCGCGCCGTGGATCGCGAGGTACATCGAGAAGCGCAGGTGGCGGAAGAGGATCCCGAGCATCACCAGCCCGGCGCCGATCGGCACCAGCGGGTAGAGGTTCGCCACGGCCACGGTCGGCTCCGTTTCGCTGTCTCGTCCGGACGGGCCGGCGCCGCCCCAAGCGGCCGCGTACGGGTGCGCGGCAGCGGTCCGCCCGCGGCGCTGCCGATACCGTATCGAAGACCCCCCGGTACGGAAGAGGGGCGAATGTGGCGGGAGTGCAGTGGCGCAATGCGGCCTCCGGCCGCTCCCCTACGACCAGCGGAGGACACCGCAACCCTCTTTTGGGGTTACGGCGAATACGTCCGCGGGGCGATGACCGGCAGCGGCGCCGGCCCCTAGCCTTTTCGATACGGACGGAGCCGCATCGTACGGGGATGCGCGACCGGCCGGAAGGTGAAGACGGGGGGCTGGGCTGGGCGCGCTCCAGTCCCTCCGCCGAGCGGCGGACCGCACCCGGTCTGCATAGGCCGGGAGCGGCCCGCCGTCGGCTCACCGCCGCCCTTCCCGGCGGCCGGCCGCCGTTCGCTGCGATCCGCGGCCGCGCGCCGGCACCGCCGGTCCGGGCTTACCAGCTGGTGGGCACCGGCTGGCCTTCGCTGTAGCCCGCGGCGCTCTGCACACCCACGGTGGCCCGCTCGTGGAACTCCTCCAACGTGGCCGCCCCGGCGTAGGTCATGGAGCTGCGCACGCCCGCGACGATCTCGTCGACCAGGTCCTCCACTCCCGGGCGGGTCTCGTCCAGGTACATCCGCGCGGTCGAGATCCCCTCCTCGAACAGGGCCTTGCGCGCCCGGTCGAACGGCGAGTCCTCGAAGGTGCGCAGCCGCACCGCGCGCGCCGAGGCCATGCCGAAGCTCTCCTTGTACATCCGCCCCTGGGCGTCGCGGGTGACATCGCCCGGCGACTCGTAGGTGCCCGCGAACCAGGAGCCGATCATCACGTTGGAGGCACCCGCCGCCAGCGCCAGCGCAACGTCGCGCGGGTGGCGCACACCGCCGTCGGCCCACACCGAGGCGCCGAGCTCGCGGGCCGTTGCGGCGCACTCCAGCACGGCGGAGAACTGGGGGCGCCCGACCGCGGTCATCATCCGGGTCGTGCACATCGCCCCCGGGCCAACGCCGACCTTGACGATGTCGGCGCCGGCCTCGATCAGGTCGCGGGTGCCTTCGGCGGAGACCACGTTGCCGGCCACCAGCGGTACCGCCGGGTCGAGCGCGCGGATCTTGCGAAGCGCGGCGAGCATCTTGTCCTGGTGGCCGTGGGCGGTGTCGATGACCAGCACGTCGGCGCCGGCCTCGATCAGATCGGCGGCCTTGGCGGCCACATCGCCGTTGACGCCCACAGCGGCGCCCACCCGCAGCCGGCCCTGCGCGTCGGTGGCCGGGTCGTAGAGCGTGGCGCGCAGCGCGCCGGTGCGGGTGAGCACCCCGGTCAGGGCGCCGTCGCCGTCGACGACCGGCGCCAGGCGGTGCCGGAAGTCGTGCAGCGAACCGAACGCCTCCTTGGGGTCGGTGCCTTGCGGGACGGTCAGCAGGTCGCGCGACATGACCTCGCGCACCTGGGTGAAGCGGTCGACCCCGACGCAGTCGGCGTCGGTGACCACGCCAACGGGGCGCCGGCCGCCGTCGATGACGATCACGGCGTTGTGCGCCCGTTTGGGCAGCAGGTTCAGCGCTTCGCCGACCGTGCTTTCGGGAGCGAGTGTGATGGCGGTGTCGTACAGCAGGTCGCGCTGCTTGACCCAGGAGACCACCTCGGCGACGACGTCGATCGGGATGTCCTGGGGAAGTACCGCCAGACCGCCGCGGCGCGCGATGGTCTCGGCCATCCGGCGTCCGGCGACCGCGGTCATGTTCGCGACTACGATGGGAATGGTCGTCCCCGTTGCGTCCTGGGTCCGCAGGTCGACATCCAGCCGCGAGCCCACGGCCGAGTGCCGCGGAACCATGAACACGTCGCTGTAGGTCAGCTCGTGGTCGGGGACCTGGTCGTTGAGAAAGCGCACGCCTCTACCTCGGTCGGTGCCGTTGCGGGAGCGGCGCCCGGACCGGACAACAAGGGCCGGACCGGCGACAACCCCCCTTACTCCACAATTATCACCGCGTTGATTGGCCCGGACGACATGGCGTCTGGCATGATCTTGCGGCTGACCCACTCCCTTCCCGCCCCGGCCGCCGTTGTATGCGGCGAGACGCAGCGCCGTCTGCGGCGGACGCCGGCGCCGGCGGGAAGCATTGCAGGAGACGAGATGACGAGCTTTACCCTCGCGGACGTCCGCGAGCGCACCTACAAGAGCCGCGACGCCTGGTGGACGGTCTTCCTGGTCGACCCGCTGGCGGCGCCGCTGGTGGTGTGGACCGCCAACCGCACCTCCATCACGCCCAACCAGATCACTTTCGGTGCGGGCGTGCTCGGCGCGGGCTCGGTGGTGTGCTTCGCGCTGGGCGAGTGGCCGTGGCTCGTCGCAGGCGCGCTGCTGTTCCACCTCAGCTTCGTGTTCGACTGCATGGACGGCAAGATCGCGCGGTTGAAGGGCAATGGGTCGGTCTTCGGCCAGTGGGTCGACTTCGTATTCGACCGCATCCGGTTCTTCGGTGCCGTGCTGGCCCTGCTGGTCGGCCAGTGGGCGCTCACCGGCGAGGTGCTGTATCTGCTGCTGGCGCCGGTGGTGACGTTCCTGGACCTGCTGCGCTACCTCAACGGCTCCCAGGTGGGCAAGACCCGCCAGACCATGCGCACCCAGCTCCGCGCCGCCGCCGAAGGCCATGGGGCCGAGCCGGCCGCGGCCGATGACCCCGAGAGCACCGAGACCGACACCGGCCCGGGTGCCGGTGCGGGCGCCGGCGCTGCGGGCGACGACGACGGCGGTGCCGGCGCGCCCGTCGTTTTCGTGGAAGAGGTGCTGCGGGACAACCCCGAACTGGACCACGACCAGGCCCACGCCCGCTCGGCCGAATCCGGTGCCCGGGTCATCGACGTGCACCAGGGTTTCACCCGCAAGTTCGGCTGGTACGGGCGGCTGCGTGCGGCGCTGCTGCGCAGCCGGGTTCGGCCGCACCTGTTCAGCGGTATCGAGTTCGAGATGTTCGTGTGCGTGGTCGCTCCGCTGACCGCTGCGGCCTCGCTCGCCGTGCCCGGCGCCGACCTGGTCGTGCCGGTGATCGTGTTCTCGTGCGCAGCGCTGGCCGCGTTCGAGCTCCTCATCGTCTACAAGCTGTGGCTGGCCACCCGCGACTTCTCGGCGGAGATCGCCCGGCTGCGCAGCACCGGCCAGGACGGCTGACACCGCCGGCCGGGCGCCCCGGGGTTAGCAGGGCCGGTGCGGTGCGCCCGTTATGTCGGGTTCCTGTTGATGATCATGCAGAAATGCCTGTCTCAGCTGTGAAACCTGGGCATTTCTGCAGGGTCGGTGCGCCGCCCGCCCTCGCCGCCCGCGGCGGGAGCGGTGTCGCCGCCCGCCCGCGCGCTGCGCAGTGCCCAGCCCGCGGGCGGCTCGACCGCCCAGCGGGTGGCGGCCCGGACCCACGGTGCGCACAGCAGATAGGACGCGCCCACCGCCGCGGCCGAGGTGGCGGCGAACGCCAGGTGCCCGCCGAGCGCGTTGTCGGCGAAGTCGTACCAGCCCAGCGCGTCGGCGCCGCGTACGAGCAGGCCGTGCAGCAGGAACACGTACATGGTCAGCGCGCCCAGGCGGGTGAAGTGGGTGGTGCGGCGCGGGGTGAGCGAGAGCACCGCCGCGGTCAGCGCGAAGGCCAGCACCAGGAACAGCAGCCGCCCGGGGACGCCCACCGGCAGCAGGTCCATGTCGCGGTCGACCAGGCTCTCGCGCCAGTACACCCACTCGCGGCTGAGCTGCTCCAGGTAGAAGAAGCACATCGCGGCGGTGGCCAGCACGACCCCGGCGCTCCACACCCGCACCCACGTCTGCTTGAGCAGCGCCAGGTGGTGCGGCTGCAGCATGAGGCCGGCCACGAAGAACGGCAGCAGGCTGATGATGCGCGAGACGGCCAGCACATCGCCGGTGGCCACGAGCCCGCCGAGCAGCGAGACCCCCACCGAGACCGCGAACGGCCACCGGAGGCGGTTCCACACCGGTACGGTCAGCCGCCACACGAACAGTGCGGCCAGAAACCAGGTCAGCCACAGCGGTTCCAGCGGGCTGTCGGGCAGGTCGCGCCCGACCGCCCACGACAGCAGCGCATAGATCGCCCAGAAGACCAGGTAGGGCGCGGCGACCGTGGTCAGCAGCTTGTCGATCCGGCGTTTCGAGCCGTCGAAGGACTTCGACAGGTAGCCGCTGATCAGCACGAACGCCGGCATGTGGAACAGGTAGATCCAGAAGTAGGCGGCGTTGGCCAGGCGGGTGCCGTCGGTCAGCGGCTCGATGGCGTGCCCGACGACGACCAGCACGATCAGCAGGAACTTCGCGTTGTCCAGGAGCGAGTCGCGCTTGTCGCCGGGGGCAGGGCTGCCGCGCAGGCGGCGCGGTCGTTCGATGGTGGTGGTGGCCACGTGGTCTCCGAGTCGCCGTTGTCGGGGCCGTAAGAGCAGCGCCGGACCGCGGAACGTGGGGGACGGCGGCCGCCGCGCCGCCGCGGAGGCGGCGCGGCCCTCGGCAACGGGCCGGCGCGCAACTTCGATGCTGGGTGGGTTCTTCGTGGAGAACTGTGCGGAAAGCTTGGAAAACACTGAGAAAACCGAGAACCCTGGGAACGGATCCTATCCGCCGCCAGGGATCAGATCCACCGCGGGGCGTGGGTGTCCGGTGTTCCTGAGTGATACGTGCTGATGGGGGCGGGGGAATCCGGTCTCAGGACGATAACATGCCGGGGTCGTAAGCTGGGAATAAGCTGGGAAACCTGAACGGCCGTTCCGCCCGGCTGCGCATGGCCCCGGCAGCGGCGGGATCCCCCGCAACCGCCGCCTTTGCGCCGCGTGCACCGGGCGGGGCGGCGGCTCTCCTCGGCGGCGCGGATAGGGTGCATGGTCATGTGCCCCCGCTGGGCGAGGTTTGAGATTCGCCCGGGCGAGCGGGACAATCGGCGCTGCGATCGCACGCCGGAAGCGACAAACCGGGCGAGAGATCGCTCCCAGCCCACAGAGACGAAGGCGGTGGAAGCGATGCCGCATGCGGTCGATCCCCAGCGTGTCGCCGAGCACGGTGGCGCGGTGATGCGGCTCGTCGACGAGGTCTTCCCGCTGGTGGAGGGCTTCTACGTCGACCTGCACAAGAACCCCGAGCTCTCCCACCAGGAGCACCGCACCGCCGGTGCCGTCGCCGAGTGGCTGACCCGGGCGGGCTTCGAGGTCGAGACCGGCGTCGGCGGCACCGGCGTCGTGGGCGTGCTGCGCAACGGCGACGGCCCCACGGTGCTGCTGCGCGCCGACATGGACGCGCTGCCGGTCCAGGAACGCACCGGGCTGCCCTACGCCAGCACCGCCCGGGGGCGCGACGACTCCGGCCACGACGTGCCGATCATGCACGCCTGCGGCCACGATGCGCACACCGCATGCCTGGTCGGCACCGCCGACCTGCTCGCCGAGGCCCGCGGCGAATGGCGCGGCACCCTGATGGTGGTGGCCCAGCCGGGTGAGGAGACCCTCGACGGCGCCATCGCCATGCTGCGCGACGGCCTCTATACCCGCTACGGCCGCCCCGACGTCGTCCTCGCCCAGCACCTCGGCCCCCAGCCCGCCGGCATGGTGGCGCACCGCGCGGGCACCATCATGGCCGCGTCCACCAACCTGCAGGTGCGGGTGTTCGGATCCGGCGGGCACGCCTCGCGTCCGGAGAACACCGTCGACCCGGTGCTGATCGCCGCCAACATCGTCACCCGGCTGCAGACCATCGTGGCGCGCGAGATCAGCCCCAGCGAGATGGCGGTGGTGACCGTGGGCGTGCTGCGCGCCGGCACCAAGCACAACGTCATCCCCGAAGAGGCGTACCTGGAGATCGACACCCGCGCGCTGAACCCGGCCGTTGCCGAGCGCCTGCACAGCGCCATCGACCGCATCGTCCGCGCCGAGGCCGCCGCCTCCGGCGCCCAGCGCGAACCCGAGATCACCGCCGCCCGCGAAACCGGGGTGACCGCCAACGAGCCCGCGGCCACCGCCGAGGTGGTCTCAGCCCACCGCGCCTACTTCGGCGACGACTACATCATCGAGCTGCCCGAGCCGATCACCGGCAGCGAGGACTTCCCCGCCTTCGGCCTGCCGGGCGACCCCGCTCCGGTGCCCTACGTGTACTGGTTCCTGGGCGCGACACCCCACGACGTGTGGGAGTCCGCGCCCGGCGAGACCCCGTACGAGAAGCTGATGGGCGTCCCCGCGACCCATTCGCCGTTCTTCGCGCCCGACCGCGAGTCCACGCTGCGCGCCGGGCTGACCGCGCTGTCGCTTGGCGCCCTGACCTACCTGGGTACGCCCGAGTCCGCTGCCCCCGCGGACGGCCGGGCCGCGCCGACCGGCGGCCAGGCGGCACCGACCGGCGCGCAGACGGCGGCGACCGGCGGGCAGGCCGCAATGCACGCGCCGACCGGTTCCGGCGAGATGCAGGATCCCTACCAGGGCCCCTACCAGCAGTCCGCCCCGCCGCCGGTGCCCGCGCTGTCGGGTCCCGGCGAGGGCGGCGGGTACCCCGGTGCGTACGGCCCTCAAGACTTCGGGCCCCAAGACTCCGGTTCCCAAGGCGAGGCCCCGGCACCCTTCGCCGAACCCGGCTCCGCACCGCCGCCGGCCGGCCCGCCCGCCGGGCCTCCTGCCGCCCCGCCCGCCGGACCGCCTCCTGCGGGGCATGCCGCGGCGCCGCCCGCCGGGCAGCCGTTCGGCGAGTTCCCGCCGCCCGCGGGCCCGGTGCCGCCGACCGCCGCCTACCCGCCCGGGCCGCCCGCCGGCGCTCCCGAAAGCGGCGGCCACTGGGACGGCCGGTCCGAGAGCCGTCCCGACGGCCAACCCGGCCCCGAGCCCGCCGGCGCCCCCGAGCCCGACGACGACGAGGGCGAGTCCACCGCCTACACCGATATGGACCGCTACCTGGACGACGCCGACGACCCGGCGCCCTCCTACGGGCCCGCGCCCGGCTACGACCCGGCGCCCGCCTTCGACCAGGAGCAGCCCGGCTACGGTCCGCCGCCTGCGGGCCCGCCGCTGCAGGGACCCCCGGCACCGCCGCCGGCCGGACCGCCCATTTCCGCACCTCCGCCGCAAGGGCCGCCCGTCTCGGCCCCGCCGCCGCCTCCGGGCGCGGTGCCCTACTCCACCGAGCGCGACCCCGGTACCGGCGGCCACCCGGCCCAGCCGCACGACCCGCAGGGGCCGCAGGGACCGCAGGGACCGCAGGACCAGCGGAACGCGCAGCACCCGCAGGATCCGCCCGATCCGCAGTACTACGATCCGCAGCAGCCCGGGCAACCGGGGCAGGATTCCCCGGCGGATCCGCCGCCGGATCCGCCGTACCGGTTGTAGCGTAAGGCGCGGACACAACGGGGGCGGGCGGCTGGGCGGGGCGTTGCCACATGGGGCTGTCACCACAGAAGCGGACGATGTGGCCGCAGCACCGGCGCATGTTCCTGGCGCGGTGGGGCGATCCGCAGCGCACCCGCGCGCTGCGCCACCCGCGCGAGAACACGGCGCTGCTGGTGTGCCTGGCCATCACGGCGCTCGCCGTCACCGGTGCCGTCAACCGTGCCTTGGACGGCGACACCGGCCAGCCGCTGCTGGTGCTGGCCATCCCCGCGGTGGTGTTCTTCGTCCGCGGGCAGCTGTATGCGCGCCAGCGGGTCAACGGTGTGCGGATCTCCGCGGAGCAGTTCCCCGAGGCGCACCGGATGGTCGTCGACGCGGCGCGCGCGTTCGACCTGCCGCAGGTGCCCGACGCCTACGTGGTGCTGGGCAACGGCCACATCAACGCCTTTGCGTCCGGGCACGGCTCGCGCCGGTTCGTGGCGGTGCACAGCGACCTGTTCGAAGTGGGCGGGCGCCTGGCCGACCCCGACGCGCTGCGGTTCATCATCGGCCACGAGGTCGGCCACATCGCAGCCGGGCACACCTCGTTCTGGCGCCAGTTCGGGGTGTCGGTGGCCGACATCATCCCGGGCATCGGCGCGACCCTGAGCCGGGCGCAGGAGTACACGGCCGACAGCCACGCCTACGAGTTCTGCCCCGAGGGGATGCAGGGCCTGCGGGTGCTCGCCGCCGGCAAGTACCTCTACCGCGACGTCGACTTCGCCGACATCGCCGCGCGGGCCCAGACCGACCAGGGGCTGTTCGTGATGCTGGTGAACCTGCTGTCGAGCCACCCGGTCAACACCTGGCGGTTCGAGGCGCTCACCGACCGGTCGCGGCCGGGCCGGCTGCTGTGAGCGCCGCAGCGCATCGGCCGGCAACCCCGCTCCGGACCGGCCCGCCCCGCATACCGGAATTTCCGCGCGTACCGGTACCGGACCGGGTTTTGGTTCGCGGCCGAATGCGGCTTTCGGGAATCCCGTTAGCGTGCACGCAATCGGAGGCCTCTAACATGCGCACATGTCGATCGAGACCCTGCAGTTAACACGGATCGAAACGGCGTCCCGCGTGATCGACCCGGTCTTCCGGGATACGCCGCAGATTTTCGACCAATCCGTCTCCCGCAGCCTGGGACGCGAAACCCTGCTCAAAATCGAGACCCTCAACCCCGTACGCTCCTTCAAGGGCCGCGGCGCCGACTTCCTGCTGCACGACACCGCCGAGAAACGCGCCGTTGTGTGCGCCTCGGCCGGCAATTTCGGGCTGGCGGTCGCCCATGCGGCGAGGCGGCGCGGGCTCGGCGTCCACGTCTTCGCCGCCGAAACCGCCAATCCGCTGAAGATCGCCCGGATGCGCGAATCCGGTGCCCGGGTCGTGGTCGACGGCGCCGATTTCGACACCGCCAAACAGGCCGCGGCCGACTACGCCCGCGGGCGCCCGGACTGCGTGTACATCGAGGACGGCCACCAACCGCAGATCGCCGAGGGCGCCGGCACCATCGGCGCCGAAATCGCCCCGCTGGGACTGGACGCCGTCGTGGTGCCGGTCGGCAACGGCGCGCTCATCTCGGGGATCGGCCGGTGGCTGAAGGCCCGCGCCGAAGGCACCCGGGTCATCGGGGTGTGCCCCGCCGGCGCGCCCGCGATGATGCAGAGCTGGCGCGCCGGCCGGCCGGTCGCCACCGAGCGCGCCGACACCGCCGCCGACGGCCTCGCGGTGCGGGTGCCGGTCGCCGCGGCGGTCGAGTGGATGTGCGGCGTCGTGGACGACGTGGTGCTCGTCGACGACGCCGAGATCCGCACGGCGCTGCGGCTGCTGCGCGACACCCTCGGGCTGATCGTGGAGCCCTCGGCCGCCGCTGGCGTCGCGGCCATCGCCGCGCGGGACATCCCCGGCGCCAGGGTGGGCACCGTGCTGACGGGCAGCAACTTCGCACCCGATCTGGCCGGGTCGCTCTGAGCCGCGCCCGCATGCCGGTGACCGCCCCGCCCCTGCCGCGGGCGGGGCGGACCCCGGCCGCTACGCCGAACCGGCCAGCGCCCGGGTGTAGCGCTCGGCGAGGTGGGCCGGCAGCGGCTCGTGGCGCAGGTAGGACCGGGTGAACGTGCCCGTGCCGTGCGAGATGGAGCGCAGGTCGATCGCGTAGCGGGCGATCTCCAGCTGCGGGATCTCGGCGCGGATCAGCGTGCGCCCGTTGTCCATCGGCTCGGTGCCCACCACCCGGCCGCGGCGCGCCGACAGGTCGCTCATCACCGCACCCATGTACTCCTCGGCGATCAGCACGGCCAACTCGTCGATCGGCTCCAGCATCGACAGCCGGCACTTCTCGGCGGCGTCCTTCAGCGCCAGCCGCCCCGCCTTCTGGAAGGCCATGTCGGAGGAGTCCACCGAGTGCGCCTTGCCGTCGTAGAGCGTGACGCGGATATCCACCAGCGGGTAGCCGGACTGCACACCGCTCTCCATCTGCGAGCGGATGCCCTTCTCAACCGACGGGATGAACTGGCGCGGCACGACACCCCCCACGATCCGGTCGACGAACTCCAGCCCGCCGCCCGACGGCAGCGGCTCGACCTGGATGCGGCAGATGCCGTACTCGCCGTGGCCGCCGCTCTGCTTGACGTTGCGGCCCATACCCTCGGCGGGTTCGGCAAAGGTCTCGCGCAGCGGCACGCGGACCTCCTCGGTCTCGACCGCGACCCCGTGGCGCGTGGCGAGCCGGTCCAATGCCAGGTCGAGGTGGGCCTCGCCCATGCACCACAGCACCAGCTGGTGGGTCTCCGGGTTGACCTCGACGCGCAGGGTGACGTCCTCCGAGGCCAGCCGCCCGATCGCCTGGGCCAGCTTGTCCTCGTCGGACTTTGACGCGGCCCGCACCGCCACCGGCAGCAGCGGATCCGGGAACGTCCACGGCGGCATCCGCAGCGGGCGCTCCTTGGCCGAGAGAGTGTCGCCGGTCTCGGCCCGGGTCAGCTTGGCGACGGCGCACACGTCGCCGGAGACGATCTCGCCCACCGGTTCGCTGTGCTTGCCCAGCGGGGCCAGCAGCGCGCCGATGCGCTCGTCGACGTCGTGGTCCTCGTGGCCCCGGTCGGCCAGGCCGTGCCCGCACACGTGCACCACCGAGTCGGGCCGCAGGGTTCCGCTGAACACCCGCACCAGGCTGACCCGCCCCACATACGGGTCGCTGATGGTCTTGACCACCTCGGCCAGCAGCGGGCCGTCCGGGTCGCAGGACAGGCCGCCGGCCGGGCCGCCGTCCGCGGTGGCGACCTCGGGCAGCGGGCGCTCGGTGGGAGCCGGGGTCGCCCGGGGCAGCTCCTCCAGCAGTTCGGGTATGCCCGCGCCGCGCAGCGCCGAGACCGCCAGCACCGGGTAGAAACCCGCCCGCGCGACGGCGGCCTCCAAATCGGCGATCAGCATGGCCGGATCCAGGGCCTCGCCCGCCATGTAGCGGTCCATGAGGGTCTCGTCCTCGCTCTCCTGGATCACCCCCTCGATCAGCGCGTCGCGCATCGGCGCGGCCCGTTCGGCCAGGCCATCGGGCGGCTCTGCCTCGGTGCGGGTGCCGCCCGAGTAGTCGTAGTAGCGCCCCGAGATCAGCCCCATCAGCCCCTGCACCGTGCGGTTGTCGCCGTCGCCGGAGAACTCGGGCACGTAGGCGGGCAGCACGCCGGGGCCGAACGCCGCGCGGCACTGTTCAACGACGCCGTCGACGTCGGCGCGGTGGTGGTCGATCTTGGTGACGGCGACCGCGCGCGGGATACCGATCGCGGCGCACTCCTCCCACAGCAGCTCGGTGCGCCCGTCGATGCCGTCGACCGCCGACACCACGAACAGCGCGGCGTCGGCGGCGCGCAGCCCCGCGCGCAGGTCGCCGACGAAATCGGCGTAACCGGGGGTGTCCAGGAGGTTCACCTTGGTCCCGGCCGATACGACCGGCGCCACGGACAGGTTGACCGACCGCTTCTGCCGCACTTCGGCGCCGTCGTAGTCGCTGACCGTTGTACCGTCCTCGACGCGGCCCATGCGGTTGATCGCGCCGGAGGCGTGCAAAAGAGCTTCGGTCAGGGTGGTCTTTCCGGCTCCGGACGGGCCGACCAGCACGACGTTGCGTATCTGTGCCGGGTGGTCGGCCCTGGGAGCCCTGCCGGTGGTCGCTGGACCGGATCTGTCCGCCATGCTCTGCCACCTTTCTTCCTCGTCCGGGCCGTTCGCCCGCAGGCCCGGGCCGCGCGGTGGATCGGACGGGCACCGGAAGCCCGTGCGGGCGGCCGCGCGGCTGGTCGCCGATACCGCGCTCGCTGTGGCGCGGAACACTCTCTACGGTCACCCGTTGCGGCCGATATCACAAGAGGCGTTTTGGCAACACGCCGGGGGGCGGAATCGGCGTGAACAGTACCGGAAGCATCGGAAACGCCCAGGGCACCGGGGATTCGGACGCCGGATGCAGTGGGTAATGGCGCAGAGATCGTCCGGAATGTGCGGAAGCGGTGCGGGGATCTCTTAGGGTATGGCCGTGCTCTGGACCGATAGCGTTCCCCAGTTCGGCCTCATCGCCGGCGCCTTGGCGTTCGTACTGGTCGGATACGCGGCGGTAGGCGAACCGCTACTGGGCTGGCGCGCCTTCGCCAAACTGCGGCGCGACCGCGACAGCGACCCCCGCGCCCTCATCCGCTTCTACCGGCTGGCGATGGGGGTGCACCTGGGCTGGGTCGCGGTCATCGCCGCGATCATGCTGCTTGCGCCCGACCTCTCGCTTGCCCACCTGGGGCTGCGCGCCCCCGTTGCGTGGGTGCCGCTGCTGGCGGCGGTCCTGGGCTTCTGCCTCGCGCTGCTCATCGTCTGGTTGATCACCCGCGACCGGGGCAACCGCGGCGGGGCCCCGGGGACCGCCCCGCTACCGCCGGCGCCCGACCCCGGGCAGGCCATGAGCGTGGTGGCGCCGCGCACCCGGCGCGAACGGCAGGCGGCGGGCGGGCTCGCGGTCACCGCCGGGGTGTGCGAGGAACTGCTCTACCGCGGTCTGCTCGTGGCCTTCGGCGTCTCGCTGGGACTCCCGGTGTGGCTGGCTGCTGCCGTGGCGTGGGTGCTGTTCGTGCTCGCCCACCTCTACCAGGGCTGGTGGGGCCTTGTCGGCCCCGGGCTGCTGGGCGCGCTGTTCATGGTGATCTACCTGGGCACGGGCAGCCTGCTCCTACCCATCGTGCTGCACGTCGCGCTGGAGGTACGTTCCCTGCTGCTCACCGGCAGCGGGCGGCGCCACCGCGCCCGCGCGGTGTAGGCACGTGCGGCCGGCGGGCTGGCAGCGGTGCACGGGTGAGCGCGGGGAGCCCCGACGTGCACCGCGGTGGTGCCTGCACCCGGTGAGCCCTTCGCGCCTACCGCCCTCCCTACGCAGAAGGCGATCGGGCACGATGGTGGGGTGACCGATGCGCTCTACCGCTCCGCCCCGTTATCCGAACCGGAACGGCGGCGGCTCACGACCTCCGACGGAATCGACCTCGACTCGGCGCTGATGCGCGGCGACACGGACCGCACCACCGCGGTCGTCCTGGCCAACGGGTTCACCGGCACCTGGCGCAGCCAGGGAACGCAGCGCATCGCCGAGCGCATGCTGCCGACCGCCGACGTAATGGCCTTCGACTTCCGCGGCCATTTCGAATCCGGTGGCCGCTGCACGGTCGGCAACCTGGAAGTGCACGACTTGGAAGCCGTCTGCGCGCACCTGCGCGGCTTGGGCTACACCAGCATCGCCACCATCGGGTTCTCCATGGGCGCGGCGGTGGCCGTGCGCCATGCCGCCCTGTTCGGCGGAGTCAGCGCGGTGGTGGCGGTCAGCGGGCCCGGCATGTGGTACTACCGCGGCACCCGGCGGATGCAGCTGCTGCACTTCGGCATCGAACGGCCCATCGGCCGGTGGTTCCTGCGCGTGGCCCGCCGGGTACGCGTCATCGACAGCCAATGGGACCCCGTGCCGCCCGACCCCACCGAACTGGCCCCCGACCTCGCCGCCCCGCTGCTGGTGGTGCACGGGGACGCCGACACCTATTTCCCCATCGAGCACGCCGAGAACCTCTACGCCGCGGCACCCGAACCCAAGGACCTGTGGATCGAACCGGGTATGGGCCACGCCGAGCGCGCGATGACACCGGAACGCGCCGAACGGGTCGCACGGTGGCTGCGGCCGCACACGGCCCCGGCCGAAGACACCGGCTGAGCCGGGGTAGGGCCGCCTGCCCCGGAGCGGTTGCGGCGGGGGAGCGGTCCGTGCCCTTGTACCGCCGCTGCACCGTCCGCCCGCCGTATCGGCGCCGTCGCCGCGGTGCCGGCCGCTGGGGTAGAAAGAACCAATGGCACACACCTCCGATGTCCGGATGAATCCGGGGCCGGGTCGGCCCGGCGGGCGGCACCTCGGGCTGAACGGGTGGGCGTTCCGGCTGCTCGTGATGGCGACCGCGCTCACCTTCACCGGATTCGTCCTGCTGCTGCCCATCGTCCCGCTCTGGGCAACCCGCGGCGGCGCGGACGAGCTGGGCGCGGGGTCGACCACGTCGGTCTTCATGCTCACCACGGTGCTGACCCAACTGGCCATGCCCTGGGTGCTCGACCGCGGCGGCTACCGGTGGACCTTCCCGGTCGGCGCCCTGCTGATGGGGGTGCCGACCCCGCTGCTGCTGCTGGCGAACGACATCGGGCCGCTGCTGGCCGTGTCGGCGCTACGCGGGGCCGGATTCGGCATGGTGACGGTGTCCGGCTCGGCGCTGGCCGCCCGGCTGGCGCTGCCCGAACAACTCGGCCGCGCCGCCGGGTACTACGGTCTGGCGGTGGGACTGCCCAACGCCGTGTTCCTGCCGACCGGTGTGTGGGCGGCGCTCAACCTCGGGTTCGCAACGGTGTTCTGGATCGCCGCGATCGGCCCGGTGCTGGGAGCGGCGGCCGCCGCGGGGATCTGGGTCCTTGCCGGCGACGGCACCGGCATGCGCGGCAGTGATAGCGGCCGGGCCGGCGGGGCCGATGGCGCTGATGCGGCCGCCGCGGCCGGCGGGGAGAATGCGGCTGCCGGAGCCGGAGCCGGAGCCGGAGCCGGAGCCGGAGCCGGAGCCGGAGGCGGAGGCGGAGTGCGGCCGAGCGGCTTCCGGCTGCACGCGCGGTTGGGTATCCCGCTGCTGGCGATGCTGGTGCCGGCGATCGCCTCCAGCGCGATCCTGACTTTCCTGTCCATCCCGCTCGCCGGCGCCTCCACGGTGGTCTTCGCCGCGCTGCTGGTGTTCGGTGCGCTGTCGGTGTGCGGCCGCTGGGCGGCGGGCGCGCTCAGCGACCGCAGGCGGCGGCCGGTGCTGCTGGTGCCCGGCAGTATCGCCGCCGCGGCCGGTATCGCCCTGACCGCAGCGGCCCTGTGGCCGGCGGGCGCGGACTGGTCCGGTCCCGGGCTCCTGGGCTCGGCGGCGGCCATAGGCGGCGCCGCCCTGTTCGGCGCGGGTTTCGGCGCCGTGCAGAACGACACCCTCGTCACCATGTTCCACCGAGCCGGCACCCGCGCCTACGGCACGGCCAGCGCGGTATGGAACATCGGATTGGACGCGGGCACGGGCCTGGGTGCACTCCTCCTGGGCCTGGCCATCCAGGCGGCGGGCTACGGCCCCGCCTTCGCAATCACGAGCGCCGCCCTAGCAGCCTGCCTCCCAGCGGCAGCGGCCTTGGCCCGCCGTTCGCACTGAGGGGCGAGCGGGAAACCGGGACGCGGGTATTTCCCGGTCAGAGCGGTCTCCGGTCCGAATCGGTACACTGAATTCGCTTTTGCACCCAGGAGTCGGGGCAACCCGGCAATCGGGCGCTGACGCCCTCTGTTTCAGCAGATCCGGATATTCAGTATTCTGCTTCCGATGACTGACAACGACGCATCACGGGTGCTTTCCGAACGGTACTTGTTGCTGGACCGTCTCGGCAGTGGCGGCATGGGAACCGTGTGGCGGGCGAAAGATCAACTTTTGGACCGCGTTGTCGCGGCCAAAGAAATGCTGCTCGGAGCCAAGGGGGCGGAGTACGCCACGCAAGCGGCCCGGGTGCGCCGGGAGGCGTACACCATTGCCCGGATAACGCACCCGAACGTGGTCAACGTCTATGACCTGGTGGACGATGGCGAGCGGCTGTGGCTGGTGATGGAGCTTGTCGACGGGCCATCGCTGAAGGAACGTGTCAACGCCGGCGGCCCGATGGGCCACGCCGACGCAGCCGGGATCGGCCTGCAACTCCTCGGCGCTCTCGACGCCGTACACGCCGCCGGCGTGTTGCATCGGGACATCAAACCGGGCAACGTCCTGCTGCGCCCCGACGGCGGAGTGGTGCTGTGCGACTTCGGTATCGCTGCGCTGAGCGGGACCGAATCGCTGACGGAGACCGGCGCGGTGGTGGGTTCGCTCGGTTACATCGCCCCGGAAAGGCTCTCCGGCCAGACATCCGGACCGCCCAGTGACCTGTTCTCACTCGGCGTCACGCTGTGTGTGCTGCTCTCCGGCCGTACTCCGTTCGCCCGTCCCGAACCCGCCGGCACACTGCACGCGGTCGCAGCGGAGGAGCCGGACATACCGCCCGAGGCCGGACCGCTGCGGCCGCTGCTTGAGGCGCTGCTGCGGAAGAACCCGGCCGACCGCCCTTCCGTCGCGGAGGCGAGCGAGGAGCTGCGGTCCCTCACCGCAACGGGGTCGGCCGCGCATGACCGTCCGGCGGGTGGAGGGGGGACAGCGGGTGAATCAGGTGGAGCGGGGGCGGCGGAAGCCGGCGCCGCTCGGCGCCGCCGCCGGCTGGGCTTGGCGGCACTTTCGGCCGCCGTCGTGATCGCCGTCGCCATCGCCGGGGGTGCGTTCGCGAGCCGCTGGGGCGGGACCGATACGGCCGGAACGGCGGGCACCGCGGCGGAATCGGAGATCCCCGCCGCGGAGACTGCGAGTGCCAAGGAGCAGAAGCCGGATTCCGGAGGCGACACCCCCGATCCCGCGGAGGGCACGGCGGATGCCGCGGAACCGTCCGCGAGCCCCGATTCCGTGCCTGCCGCCGGCCCCACCCGCACCGATGCGGTAATGCCGATTCCCGGTGCCCCGAACACCCGCACGTCGGACGAATACTGGATGTTCTCCGGCGATCACTACATCCGGGGCGGCATTGCCGCCTCGGGGTATCCGGTCGGACAGCGCCGGACGGAGATCTCGCCGCTCAAATCATGGGATGACACGTTCGCGAACCTGCCGGGATTCCAGGACAAGATAGACGCGGTGCTGCGTGTCCCCGGGCTCGGAAACGAATACTGGGTGTTCTCCGGGAGCCGGTACATCCGAATCCGGATCGCCGGTGCCGAAGACTCGTTCGATGACACGCTGGTGGCGGGGCCGAACCCGATCAGCGACTGGGAGAGCGCTTTCGGAGGGCTTGCCCACGACGGGATCGACGCGGTGATGCCCACGCCGGACGACCCCAGCCAGTACTGGGTGTTCGTCGGCGACCAGTACGTGCGCACCACGCTTGACGGCGAAGGCCCCGGCGGCAGCGCCACCATCGGCCCGGCGAACCTCGATGCCTGGTCCACCTTGAGCGAGTTCGCCTCGTCCGGTCAGGGGATCGACGCGGTGATGCCGGTACCGAACGAGCGGAACCAGTACTGGGCATTCGCGGGCGACCAGTACATGAAGATCGGCGTCGCCGATACCTCCTACGAGGACACGGTGCTCCACGGTCCCGAACCCCTCCGCAACTGGTCGGCCCTTGACTGACCCGGCGCCGCCCAGCGGCGGCGAAGCACCGCGCCCGGCGGAGGACGGCCGAGGACGGCGATACGGTGGAACCGGTTCTAGTACAAGTCAGGCCCCGGCAAGACCGCCGGGGCCTGATCTGTACCGCGATGTCTCGCCCCGGATCCATCTGCTTGATGCCGGTAAATGGTTTCCAGGCGAAGAAGTGCCTTGCGAACCTTTCCAGCGGATTATTGCCCGACGCCGTGGTCCGCTGAATATCTTGGTTGACGGATTGGACTATCCGTTGTGTGCGTCGATCTCGGTCGCCAGCGTCTGTTGGGTGGCCGCCCACGACGCCAGGAGCGCCACATTATCGGCGGTCGGTGTGCCCGCGGGTGCGGTGTAGATGTTGAGGTGCAGTCCGGGTTCGGCGGGCAGTTCCAGGGATTCGACGTCCAAGTCGAGCTTGCCCACGATCGGATGGCGCATACGTTTGCGGCCGGACCGGTGCAGCCGCACGTCCTGAGATGCCCACCGCTGCCGAAATAGCTCACTGCACGTTGACAGTTCGCCGACTAGGGCGATCAGCTCCTCGTCGTGCGGATTGCGGCCGGCTTCCATGCGCAGCTTCGCGGCCACGTCACCGACAATTTGGTCGTAGTCGGCAAAGAAATCCCTGGCCGCCTCGGAGTTTAGATAGACGAACCGCGCTGTGTTGGCGGGTCGTCGCGGATCGGCCAGCACCGGTGAATACAGCGCGCGAGCGAGCTGGTTCATGGCGAGCACGTCATAACGGCTGTTGCCGATCCAGGCCGGCGCATCGGAGATCGCGTCGAGCACCTGCTGCAGCGTCGAGCGCACCGTCACGGCAGACCTGCGCCGACGTGGGCCGCTGGGCGCCGTGGATTGGCGCGCGAGGTGGAACAGGTGGTCGCGCTCGGCCTCGTCGAGTTGCAAGGCAGCGGCCAACGCGTCGAGCACCCCATCGGAGGCACCGGCGAGGCTGCCGCGTTCCATGCGCACGTAGTAGTCGACCGATACCCCCGCCAGCAGCGCTACCTCCTCGCGGCGCAAACCTTTGACCCGGCGGTTGCCGCCGTAAGCGGGCAGGCCCGCCTGCCCGGGTGCGATGCGGGCGCGACGCGAGCTGAGAAACTCCCGGATCTCGGTGCGTAGATCCATCGTGGCCACCCCTCGCCGTAAGCCGGTCCCGCAGTCTAGCCTCGATCTTTCGTGAGGCTGCGGCGTCGAAGTGAAGGACCCGGCCCTGTCTCACG
>NZ_BAAGYZ010000070.1:0-28638 GCF_054778995.1 Streptomonospora sediminis | reverse complement strand
GCCGACGCTGAGCAGACCGGTGTCGGGGTCCAGGCGCATGTCTTGGTCGCCGGGGTCGATCTCGACCTCGTCGGCTTCCGGATCGATCCCGATCGTCGCGCCGTCCAGCTGCACGGCGATGGTGCCGTCCTCGTCGCCCGGCAAGAGCGCGAAATCGGGGCCCTCGTCTGAAGGGTCGGGGCTGAGTAGTGTGCCCCGCGGTGCGATCCTGGCTGCGACCATCTCGCCCTGCTCGGAAGCGGGCTCGTGGACCTCGCCTTCATTCCTGCTCAGGAGGCGGTATGCCGGTTCGCTCTGGTCGGGGGAGAGCACTTTGCGGAATAAGGTCTCCTGGTCCTCCCCCGGTTCGTGGCCGGGTGGTCCAGGGCCGTCACTGACATCTTGCTCGGCCGCCCTGACGGCGACCGTGGCGTGCACGGGCTCCAGCGGGGTGGGCTCCTCGCCGGGGCCGCCGGTCGGCTCGTCTTTGGGGGGGATTGCCACGGCTGTGTCTCCTAGGTCGCCGGTGCGTCACCAAGCGGTGTTGCGTCGGGGAGGTGAGGTGGGTCGGTACCGGTACGGGAAGGGCCGCTGAGGGCAATGAGCGCAAGGGTGGTGCACAGCAGCCGCGGCCGACGGCCCTGAAGGGCCGCCGGCCTGGGGTATGTGCCGCCTGCGCGGTGGACGGAATCGAGCAGGCAGCGCACCACCGGCTTACTTGAGGGCGTCCCAGAGAGCGCCTTCGCGCAGGTCGGTTGTGTTGTAGTTGTCCCTGACCTGGTTAAGAGCCTGCCGGGCCTGGGCCAGCAGGAAATTCATGTCGTTGACGTTCGACTGCCAGTAGGCAATGGCCGAGCTAAAGCTTTCGACGGTGACACCGTCGAGCTGGTTGACGACACTTTGCATCTGGGAGGAAAGGTCTTCGAGCGCGTTCTGGACCTTCTGCGTTTCTTGCTGCATCTCGTCCGTAGCGGTGTCGAGGAACGCATAATTTACTGAGAAGCCATCTGCCATGAGTTTCTTCCTTTCCGGGGCGCTCGGTACAGCAGGGGGTGGTGGCCGGCAGGCCCGGGGTTACACCGGTTTGTTGAGAGCGTCCGACCAGCGCCCGCTGGTGGCGAGGTTGGAGTCTTCCGTGTCGTACATCTTGGTGGCGGTGCCGCCCCAGCTGTCGATCTTCTGGTTCATGTCGTTGATGGTGAGGCGCAGTTGGTCGAGCCACTGCACCATCGCCTCCTGGTAGACGGTGGACGCGTCACCCGCCCAGCCCCCTCGCAATTGGTCGCGGGTGGCGTCGACGTTGGTGTACGCCTTTTCGCACTTATCGCGGGCCTGGTGCAGAGCCTCCAGCGCCGTGTTGTTGCCGCCTTGGGTATTGGTCGTCTGCGGATTGGCCATTGCGGATCCTCCTCGATAGCGGTGTGCTGCACTTCGTTGCGGTCGGATGGTCGGTCGGTGGTCTCTTCCGGTCGGTCGGTCACGGACACTGCCCGGCGCCGCCGCTCGCGGAGCCGGTCCCGGCGGCTGCCACGGGACGGGCCGCGGCCTGGGGCGACAACTCCGGTCCCGTCGGCAGCAGCCGAAGCAGCGGGGTGGGCACCTGGGCCGCGTCGCTCGCCTGGTAGCCCAGGGCCTTGAGCGCCTCTTCGTCGGGCACCCGGTATTTGGCGGGGGTTTCGGTCACCAGGTACATGGCCGAGCCGTTGGCGGTCCCGCCGACCGGGCTGGCCGCTGCGACGCCGCCGGCGCCCATTGGAATGCCTATCCGGTCGGGCGTGGGGCAGCCGGGGGCGACACCGGTGGTTTCGGGTACCTTCCAGGCGTCGATGGAGCCGGTCGGGAACACCGCCAGCGACAGGCCGCCGCCGGACGACGGGACCAGACACGGCGCCACCGTGTCGTCCAGGGGGACGGCTTCGGGAGGTGTGGCGGGCGCTGCCCCGTCTCCTGTTTCGGTCGGCCGGGCGTCGGGTGACAGGTGCGCGTTGGCTTCGCCGGCGGGGACCTCGACGGCGGTGGCGGAACCGCCCGGGTAGGCGGTCTCTTGGATGTCGGGATCGGCCAGCAGCAGCAGCGCGTCGGTCTGGGTCAGCGGCACCAGGCCATCGGCGGTGAGCAGGTAGTGCTGGTCGGCGCCGTTGCCGCCCGGGGCGGGGACCGCGAACACCTGGCCGACGCGGCTGGGGGCCCCGGCGATGGCCGGTCCTTGCTCGCCGGCGCCGGCAACGTCAGGAGCGGTGAGGTCGGGACCTGCCGGAACGGCTTCGAGGAACTCCTCGGGGACGGGGGATGCGGGCACGTTGCCGTAGCCGAGGGCCTGCAGCGCACCGCCCTCGACGTCCAAGCGCAGCCGCCGGCCCTGCCAGAGCAGGTGCTGGTCGCCCTCGGGGCCGACCACGAGGACGCCGCGCTTGTCCAGCGGGGTGCCGGGCCCGGGATCGGGGCCGACGGTCAGGGCACTGCGGCCCTGGCCGTCCCCGGGTAGCGCGCACAACCGCCACACGTTCGCCGCGGCATCGGCGCTGGGCAGCGCCTCCGGGGCGGCGGGAATGCCGATGGGGCTGCCCACCCGCGCCCCGCTGATCGAGTCCGCGGCCACCTTGCTGACGTTGGGTTCTCCGCCGGAGGCGAGGCGGGCCGAGGTGTAGTTGGCGACCGGACGCAGCTCCCCGCCGCCGTAGAGGTAGGTGGTTCCGGTGTCCTTGGCGATGACCAACTGGCCGTCCTGGCGCCAGGATGTCGAGCCCCCGGGGAAGATCAGCCCGAAGACCAGGAAGCCGATGGCGATAAGTGCGCCGATGGCCAGGCCGATGAAGGTGCCGGTGCGGGTACGGCGCATGGGCTGGTCGACCGCGTCGGGGTCGGCTTCCAGCATGGCGGTGCCCAGACGGCCGACCGTGAAGTTGTAGGCCTGTACCCGGTCGCGTCTCGTCTGCATCTCAACCGCCGATCGCCCGGAGTGCGCTATACACGCCGAAGGCGGCGAGTACCAGCGGGAAGATCGCGACGGTGATCAGCGACTGGATGATCTCGGCCGCCCGCCCCCAGTGCGGCAGCGGCCGGGTGCCCGGCAGGCTCCAGGACAGCACCGCGAGGATGGTCGCCAGCGCGAACACGCCCAGCAGGACCAGCGACCGCCCCAGCACGCCCGAGTCCGCCGCGACCGACAGCAGGAGTACCGCCAGCCCGATGGCGGGCGGCGCGGTCATGAAGGACCGCTGCCAGGCGCTGGCCAACCCGCGGGTCTGCAGCAGCATGACCAGCGCGACCAGGATGCACACGGTCGTGGCGACCCAGCCCTCTGCGAGTGCGAGGACGACCAGGCAGCAAGTGAGGACCGCTCCGGTGGCGGCCAGCATTGCGCTCTGGAACTTGTCGGCGAGCGCGGACCGGTCCAACACGTCCCGAGCGGGGAAGGGATCGATCCCCTGTTGGAGCTGCTCGGGGTTGGCGGGCAGCGGCGGCAGCTTCAATCCGGAGATCCGGAACGAGAGCTGCGGTGCGTAGGTGCCCACGAGGAGGCTGAGCAGCGCGAGCCCGGCCGCGACTCCCGAGAGGGTGGCGTTGGGCAGCAGCATCAGGCCGAGCGCGCCCAGAGCCAGCAGTATCTCGACCACTACAAGGCCGGAGAAGAAGGGAACCGCCCCGGCGACGGCCGCCACTCCCAGGACGGTGGCGCCCGCGCCGGTCATGGCGCCGGTCAGGATCCGGGCTCCCAACAGCGCGGTGCTGGGGTCGCCGGTGGGCATGGCCGCCCCGGCCACCGCCATGTACAGCGCGGCGGCCCCGGCAAGCCCGGCCGCCGCCGGGAGGTCGCCCATGGCGCGTGAGGCCGACCATGCCGAGAGCAGCATCACCACCGCCGAGGCAGAGCAGGTCAGCGCCGTGATGAGAGTGAGCCCGCCCGCGGCCGGAACCGCGAGGGCGAGCAGGATCGCGGTCAGCGACAGTGCCTGCAGCAGGACCCGGGTATAGGAAGGCCGCCATTTGTCCGGGCGTTCGGCCATGCCGGTGGCGACCCCGTCGATGAGGTCGTCGAAGTGGATGGGCGGCAGTTGGTCGCGGCGCGGACGCAGATGTAGCGTCTCGCCGTGTAACAGCCCCAGGGAGTCGAGTGTCTCGTCCTCGTCAAGGGGGTCGTCGCCCAGCTGCTGCAGCACCCAGCCGTCATGCTCCAGGCCGCTCTCGTCCAGATCCTCGCCTTCGTCGCCTTCGGCGTAGAGCACCAGCGTGGGTACGAGGTCGGAGATCGGGACGTCCGTGGGTGCTGCGATTTCGAACGACCGGTTCGGCGCGCGCACCTGGAGACGGCAGAGGTCCGAAGCAGTGGAGTCGGTCATGGCCTACCCAATTGCGGGTCTCGGGGAGCGGGGACGGCAGGAGCGGCCGCTGGCGGCTGCGCCGCAAGGTCGGGCGTGCGCTGCGGCGCGGTAATCGGGCCCGATTGTGCGTCCTGTTGTGCGTCCTGGATTTGGAAGTATGTTGTTTGCCTGTTGCGGATAATTGATATCACATGGCAACGCTAGTGTTTAGTGGGCACTGGAGTGGCGGCCGACACCGCGCTCCTGCGCAGCAGCGGCGCTGAGACGGGCCTTCCAGCTCGGTTGCCGATGAGTTCCCGCAGTGTTCGAGCGCGGCTCACCCCGGCCACGCTGACCGCCCCGCCCACGCCGACCGCATTGGGGCCCTGGACGTTTACGCGGCCCCAAGGTCCGGTGAAAAGGCCGCGAACCGAAAGTGGAGGACAGCGTTCCCGTGACGAAACCGTGAGCACCATCCTGGTCCGCCGGCCGCCGCGGCGCCCCGGCCCGGACATGCCCTCCGGCACCATCTCGCTTCAGGAACCGCCGGAGCTCGCCGAACCGCAGTCGGGCATGTCCTCGGTCTTCATGTACCTGCCTATGGCCATGACCTCCATGTCCATGATGGTGATCATGCTGCCCCGGATGACCGGAGGCGGAAGCGGCGGCGGCGGTATGAGCGGCGCGCTGCCCTACCTCGCCGGCGGGATGATGCTCGTCGGCGCGGTGGTCATGCTCGGCGGCCAGTACGTCCGCGCCCAGCTGGAGCGCCGCAACCAGCTCAACGGCGACCGGCAGGACTACCTGCGCTACCTCAAGCAGATGCGGGGCCGGCTGCGCGGCGTCGTCACCGAGCAGCGCGACGCCATGCTGTGGCGGGCGCCGCACCCCGACGCGCTGTGGTCCATCGTCCGCACCTCGCGGCTGTGGGAGCGGCGCTCCGAAGACGAGGACTTCGCCGAGGTACGGATCGGCGTCGGCGAGCAGGCGATGGCGATGAACATCGCACCGCTGTCGTCCAAACCCGTCGAGGACCTGGAACCGCTGAGCGCCCACGCCCTCCGCCGCTTCGTCAACGCCTACACGACGGTCAACGACCAGCCGGTGCTGGTCTACCTGCGGGGCTACGCGCGCATCTCGCTGCGCGGCGACACCGATGCCTCCCGCGCGATGGTGCGCGCCCTCGTCGGCCAGCTCGCGGTGGCCCACCCGCACGACGAGCTGCGGGTGGCGGCCTGCGTGTCCGAGGAACGCCGCCCCGATTGGGCGTGGCTGAAGTGGCTGCCGCACAACCAGCACGCCACCGACACCGACGCCATCGGTTCGACGCGGCTGATGGCCGCCGACGCCGTCGACCTCGAATCGCTCATCGGCCCCGACCTGTCCGACCGCCCCCGATACGACCCCGACGCCGCGCCCAACCGCGAGGAACCGTTCACCGTCATCATCCTGGACGGCGGCAAGGTCCCGGCCGGGTCGCGGTTCCTCGGCGGCGGCTACCGCAACGGCATCGTCATCGAGGTCGACGACCCCATGCCGCCCGAGGACGATCCCTACACGCTCGCCCTCAAGGTCGAGCCCCGCGAGCTGGTGATGCTCTCCCGCGACAACAACGGCCGCCAGGTCACCACCGCCCTCGGCCGCCCCGACGGCTTGGGGCCCAACCGGGCCGCCAGCCTGGGCCGGCTGCTGGCTCCCTACCGGATCGGGATCACCACCGAGGTCACCGAACCGCTGACCACCGACTTCGAGCTGACCTCGCTTGTGGGGATCCCGAACCTGCACGAGCACGACGTGCAGCGCATGTGGAGCGAGCAGCACCCCACCAACCGGCTGCGGGTACCCCTGGGGATCGCCGCCGACGGCGGCCCGCTGGAGTTGGACCTCAAGGAATCGGCCATGGGCGGCATGGGCCCCCACGGCATGCTCATCGGCGCAACCGGGTCCGGCAAGAGCGAGCTGCTGCGCACCCTCGTGCTCGCGCTGGCGCTGACCCACTCACCGGAAACCCTCAACTTCATCCTCGTCGACTTCAAGGGCGGCGCCACCTTCATCGGACTGGACAAGCTGCGGCACACGTCGGCGCTGATCACCAACCTTGCCGACGAGGCGGTCCTGGTCGAGCGCATGCAGGACGCGCTGCACGGCGAACTGGTCCGCCGCCAGGAACTGCTGCGCTCCGCCGGAAACTTCTCCTCGATCCACGAGTACGAGAAGGGCCGCGAGGCCGACCCCCGCATGGATCCGCTGCCGACCCTGCTGATCGTGGTCGACGAGTTCAGCGAGTTGCTGGCGGCCCACCGCGACTTCATGGACCTGTTCGTGATGATCGGGCGCCTGGGCCGCAGCCTCGGCGTGCACCTGCTGCTGGCCTCCCAGCGCCTGGACGAGGGCCGGATGCACCAGCTCGAAGGGCACCTCTCCTACCGGATCGGGCTGCGTACCTTCTCGGCGATGGAGAGCCGCGGCGTGCTGGGTGTGCCCGACGCCTACGAGCTGCCCCCCACGCCCGGCAGCGGCTACCTGAAGAGCGACACCGAGACCCTGACCCGGTTCAAGGCCGCCTACGTCTCCGGCGCCTACCGCACCAAGCCGCGGACGGTCGCCAAGACGGACGCGCTGCAGCAGATCACCGCCTTCGTCGACGAGTACATTCCCAAACCCGAACCCGAGTTCGAGGAGCCCGAGCCCGAACCCGAGGACGAGTCCGTTCCGACCCTGATCTCCGCGGCGCTGGACCGCCTGCACGGCCACGGACCGCCGGCCCGCGAGATCTGGCTGCCCCCGCTGGGCGTGCCGCCGCGGCTCGACGAATTGCTGGCGATGGTGGGAGTGAAGCTGCCCAAGGGCGGTCTCGCCTGGACCGACGCGGGGCGGTTGGAGATCCCCCTCGGCCTCATCGACCGCCCGTTCGACCACACCCGGCTGCCGCTCAAAGCCAACCTCGCCGGTTCCGGCGGCCACGTCGGCCTCGCGGGCGGCCCGCAGAGCGGCAAGAGCACCGTGCTCGCCCTGCTCATGCTCAACCTGGCCGTGCTGAACACCCCGGCCCAGGTGCAGTTCTACTGCATCGACTGCGGCGGCGGTGTGCTGCAGACCCTCAGCGGACTGCCGCATGTGGGCAGCGTCGCGGCGCGCACCGAAGGACGGCGCATCAACCGCACCATCGATGAGCTGCACGAGCTGCTCACCACCCGCGAGGCCCACTTCGCCGAGCACGGCATCGACTCCATGGGCACCTACCGGCGCCGGCGGGCCGCCGGCGAGTTCGCCGACGATCCCTACGGCGACGTGTTCCTGGTCGTCGACGGCTGGGGCACGATCCGCCAAGAGTTCGCCGACCTGGTGTCCTCGATCCTGCAGCTGGCCCAGCGCGGCCTGAACTACGGCATCCACATCGTGGTCGGGTCGCCGCGCTGGGCCGACTTCCACACCGGGCTGCGCGACCTGATGGGCACGCGCCTGGAACTGCGGCTCGGCGATCCGGTCGACTCGATCGTGAACATGCGCTCGGCCCAGACCGTCCCGCGCACACCCGGCCGCGGCATCACCGACGACAAGTTCCACTTCCTCACCGGCCTGCCGCGCGCCGACGGCAGCGCCGACCCGGTGACCCTCTCGGTGGGGGTCGCCGAGCTGATCTCGCGGGTGAACGACGCTTGGGGCGACAAGCGCAGGGCGCCGGCGGTGCGCACGCTGCCGGCGGTCCTGCACGCCGCCGAGCTGCCCGGCGCCGAGCTGACCGAGTTCGGCGGGCTGAAGGTGGCGCTGGGACTGGAAAGCCGCCGCATGAAGCCGTTCTGGCACGATTTCTCGGCCACGCCCCACCTGATCGTGGTCGGTGACACCGAGACCGGCAAGACCACGCTGGTCAAGCACATCACCAACGCCATCCGGGAGCAGTACGACGCCGAGACCGCCCGCGTGGTGCTGGTGGACCAGCGCCGCCAGCTCTTCGACGCCATCCCGCGCGACATGCAGCTCGGTTACGCCGTCACCGGCGAAAGCATGCAGGAGATGATGGGTGCCGCCGCCGGTGCCATGCGCGAGCGGCTGCCCGGCCCCGACATCACGCCCGACCGGTTGCGCCGCAAGGACTGGTGGAACGGGCCGGAGCTGTTCCTCATCGTCGACGACTACGAGATGGTGTCGGGCAGCGGCCCCAGCCCGCTGGCGCCGCTGCAGCCGATGCTCACCCAGGCCGCCGAGATCGGCATGCACCTGATCCTGGTGCATGCGGCCGGCGGGTTCAGCCGCGCCACCTCCGACCCGGTCATCCGCACCATGATCGACGGCAACACGCCGTCGGTGCTGTTCTCCGCGCCGCAGTCGGAAGGCGTGCTGTTCGGCAACATCCGTCCGCGCCGCATGGCACCAGGGCGCGCACTGTGGATCTCGCGGCGCGATCCGATCGAGGTCCAGGTGGCCATCGCCGAGGGCGCCGAGGAGTAGCCGGGCGCCCAGGCGCGTCCGGCGCGGGCGCCCGGCGCCCCCTTCAACGCACGGTGCGGTGCAGGGGGCGCCGGGCCGGACCGCGAGCCCATCAGTCCGAGAGGTCGGACATGTCCAGCACGAAGCGGTAGCGGACATCGTTGCGCCCGAGGCGCTCCAGGGCCGTGTTCACCTTCCCGGATGGGACCAGCTCGATGTCGGCCCCGACGTTGTGTTCGGCGCAGAATTCGAGCATCGCCGCGGTCGCGGGCCGCCCCCCGCTGCCGGCCGAGCTGAGCTTCTTGCGCCCGATGAGCAGGTCGGTGGTCTCGATGGTCACCGGGCCGAGGTGGCCGAGGTGGCTGAGCGTGCCGTCCACGGCGACCAGCCGCAGGTAGGGGGCGAGGTCGTGCGGTGCGGCAATGGTGTCGATGACGATGTCGAACCGGTCGCGGGCGGCCGCCATCTGCTCTTCGTCGGTCGAGACGATCAGCTCGCGGGCGCCGAGGCGGCGCGCGTCTACGGCCTTGTCCGCCGACCGGCTGATGACCGCGGTCTCGGCGCCGAGCGCGGCGGCGAACTTGACGGCAAGGTGGCCGAGCCCGCCGAGCCCGGCCACCGCCACCCGGGTTCCCGGCCCCGCGCCGAGGGAGCGCAGCGGTTCCCACACGGTGATACCGGCGCACAGCAGCGGGGCCGCGGCCGCCGGGTCGAGGCCGGCGGGCAACGGGTAGGCGAACCCTTCGCGCAGCACGTACTCGCGTGAGTAGGCGCCCAGGGTGGTGGAGCCGTCGTGCCGGTCGGCGCCGCCGTAGGTGAGGGTCGGGAATTCGCGGCAGAAGTTCTCCATGCCCTGCCGGCACATGGTGCACGCACCGCAGGAGTCGACGATGTTGCCGACCGCGACCGGGTCGCCGACCGCGAAGCGGGCCGCCTCGCTGCCGACCTCGGTCACCGTGCCGGTGAACTCGTGGCCCGGCACCATCGGCGCGGCCGCAGAGTCCGCGCCGGCGTGCGCGTGCACCGCGTGCAGGTCCGTGTGGCAGACACCGCAGTAGTCAACCCGCACCGCGATGTCATCGGGCCGCAGATCGCGGCGGTGGAGCGTGCCCCGCTGCAGCTCGGAACCGGTGGGATCGGCCTGCCAGCCAACTGTGGTCCTCATGCGTGCTCCAGTAAACAGACTGTTCGGTCTATTTGAGCGTAGTCGAGCGCTAGCGATCCGACAAACAGAACGGTCTGTCTGTTAACCTCGGAAGCATGTCCGACAAGCCGCTGACCTCGCGCGGCGCCGCCACCAAGCAGCGCATCCTGGAGGTCGCAACCCAGGAGTTCGCCGAGCACGGCATCGCAGGCGCCCGCATCGAACGGATCGTGGCCGCGGCCCGCACCAACAAGGCCCAGCTCTACGGCTACTTCGGCAACAAGGAGGGGCTGTTCGACGCGATCTTCCACGGCTCACTGGAACGGATCATGGACGTCGTGCCCATCGACGCCGCCGACCTCGCCGACTGGGCCGTACGGCTCTACGACGAGTACCTGCGCCGCCCCGACCTCATCCGGCTCGCCACCTGGGCCCGCCTGGAACGGCGCCCGACCGGACACCTCGTCGCCGAGCCCGACCGCCTCGACGGCAGCAAGCTCCGCGCAATCGCCGACGCCCAGGCCGCGGGCACCGTCCGCTCGGGCGACCCGTTCGACCTGATGGCGATGGTCATCGCGATGTCCATGGCCTGGTCGCCGGTCAGCAACGTCTACGCGGCCTGGGACGGGGAACCGCAGGAACTCCATGACCAGCGCCGCGCACTGCTGCGCGAAAGCGTGCAGCGCGTGGTCGCCCCCGGCGCTTAGTCCCGACCGTTCGGCCGGCCCTGGTGCTCGCTGCCGTCGCCGGCAGGTGTGATCTCCTCGCCCGCCGCGGCCGGGCGCCAGGAGCGGGAACGCCCGCGGCGCAGCACGACCGCGCCCATGGCGCACCCGATGACCAGCAGCGCGGAGACCCCGGAAACCGCGATCGTCGTCGGCGGATCCCACGATGCCGACGGGGGAGTCGCGGTGAACCGGTTGCCGCTGACCGCCGCAGGCGTCGGCCGGTCCTCCGGACTGTTGGTCAGCGCCGCAACCGGATCGATCGGACCGCGGCCGACAGCGGCGCTGTCGGCGCCCATGACGGGACCGTAAGCCGTGGCCATCAGCCGCTCGCGCACTTGCGCCGCCGACAGGTCGGGCGCGTGGGAGCGGACAAGGGCGGCCGTCCCTGCGGCGAACGCCGCGGCGGTACCGTCGCCGCTGCTCATGTAATGCCCGCCGTCGGGACCGACACCCACCACCAAGGCCCCGGGCGCTGTCACATCGGTGCGCGCCGTCCCCTCGCCATCGGGCATCGGCACCGGCGAAGCGGCCACCGGGGCGCCGTTCGGGTCGAACGAGCCCACGCTGAGGGCGGACCCGTGCTGGGCGGGATGGCCCGGAACCGGGTCGCCCTGCGAGTTGACCGTGGTGGCCGGGGCCACCACCAGCACGTCGGCTTCGGTGGCCGCGGCCACGGCGTCATCGAGTGCACCGCTGCCCTCGCCGGCGGCGGTGCCCACCAGCACGACATCGGCGCCCGCATCGACCGAGTCGCCGATGGACGAGGCGATCTGGTCCGCCGTGGCGACCCCGGTCTCAGTATCGCCGGTGGCCACCCCGACGACCTCGGCCGCCGGCGCAACCCCGGTGATCCCGCTACCGGGTACCGGCCGCGCGGCCACGATTCCCGCCAGGAAGGTGCCGTATCCGTGGCAGTCGTCACCGCCGCCACCGGTCACGGCGCCGGACAGGGCAGGGCCGTCGGCGGAGACGCCGGGCGCCAGCACCGCCACCGTCGTTCCCGCGCCCTCGTCCAACTCGCGGGCCCGCTCCAGCCCCAGCGAGACCTCGGTCCAGGGGGTGCGCGTGATGGTGGCCGAACTCTGCACGCACTCGGCGTCGGTGCCTGGGAAGACGGAGACCTGCGGCAGGGACGAGGGGTTGGTGGACGGCGAGGGCGATGCCGGAGCGGATGGCGATGCGACCGCCGGAGCGGTGGGCAGGGCCAGGGCGAGGACGGCGGCGGCGCAAGCGGCCCGTGCCACCGGTCGGGGCCGGCCGCGCGCGGGCGCGGCACCGCGCGCCGGCCCGGCGGTACTCCTGGGAGTCATGGTCTCTTTCACGTCTGGGACGTCGGGCGGCGCGGCCGGGGCCGCGCCCGGACAGAGCCGCTTGCCGGTTACAGGACGATTCAGGCGACGGCGGTGGGCGTAGCCCTGAGCGCTATTCCGATTCCTCGAAGTAGCGTACGTAGGCGTTGGACCTGGCCGCCCAATCCTCGAATATGCGCGTACCGGACCATCCGTGCTCTTCGCGAAGACGCGGGATGGCCTCTGCCACGTCCTGGTCGCCGCTGGTCAGCGTTCCGTCGCCGTGGAGGACGAGGAACGTTTTGGTCTGCTCTGTGCGGCGGTCCTGAGCGTAGAGCACGCGGGTCATGGAAGTTCTCCAGGCAGGATGTCGTCGGTACCCTTGGCGTTCGACTTCAGCATGCGCAGCCGTGCCATCATACTGTCGAACCACCTTTCCCGGCCGATCCGGACGAATTCGGGGCGCAGCCTCGTGATTCGGCTCTCCAGTCGCGCTGCGTCGCGCTCGGTGAGCAGGTTGGGGATCCACTGCTTGGCCTCGAAATTGTAAAGGGTGCGCAGAGTCCCGTTCGCGACGATGCGGTCCAAAGATGTGTAGTCGTCAGGAGAACCGCCGGACTCACCGTCCCAGGCCGCACCGTGGTCGATGCCCACGACCGTACCGTCGTCGGTAAGCAGCCAGTTGCCGGAGTGCCGATCGCTGTTGGCGATGAGTGCATCCATGACCCCGAGCCTGATCCCCGAGTTGTTCTTAGTGAGTTGAGGGCGAGGGCCGTCGCGCAGGACGGAACCGGGAGTGCCGTCCATGAGGTGCATGTAAAACTCGTGACGGCCTGTGCGGTAGACGCCGGGAACGGTCGCGCCGACTGCTCGGCCCACTAGCGAGGCCAGATACTCGGCGTCAGCACGTCCAGTGGCTGCGACGTCGGGATCTTCAGCCACTCCATCAATGATTCTGACGACCGTCGATCCCTCGGTGCGTTTGTAGATCGCCTGCATACCGTTGGCGAACCTGATGAGGTCGACGGTTTCGCCGAAGCCTCCGCCGTTGCTGAGCGAAGTCCGTTCGCTGATGCCTGATTCCACACTTCGGACCAGGTCCTCGATTCCATCGAAGGAACCGTGCCAGCTGCCGCCGGGCCCGGCCTCGGGGCTGCCGTCGGATGCGGAGGAGACGGTCCTCGCCGGCACCTCGCCGGGTGTTCGCGGCGGGGTCGGCCGTGGGGCCGGAGGCTGCGGTGTCGGCTCGCCTGTCTTGCCCTCCACGGTTGCGGATGCGATCGTCTTGTTCTGGGCAGCCGGAGCTGGCGGTGCGGCAGCGGCGGGATTGAGCACGCTGCTGAAGAGGTCGGCGTAGCTGCGGCCGGGCTCTTGGGCCTGCAGAGTTTGGGATGGCTGCGACACGGCCGCGCCGGTGGAGGTGGCCGCCGTCGTCACCGGGGCCTGGGCCGATTCCGACAGGGAGCCGCCGGTGCGGACCTGGGCAGCGGGATCACTGCCCTTGTTGCCGGCAGCGGGTGCGGTGGGGTCGGTCGGTGCGGGCGCTGCGGGAGCGCTGGTGCCCGCACGTCGGGAGTTGTGCCCGCTGGGTCCCGCAGCGCTGCTTCCGCTGCTCCGCAGGGAAGTGCGGCCGTTGGCCGGGCCGTTCGAGGGAGGCGGTGCCTGCGGCTCTTGCTGCTTGGCACTCGCTGCGGCAACCGCCTGTGCCTCGGCATCCCACCACGCGCGCAGCGCATCCGTGTAGGCGGTGCTGCGGTCCTGGACCTCTTGGTCCTTCTCGCGGTAGTCCTGGCGCGCCTGTGCGCCGGGAGCGGCGTCCTGCGCAGCCAGCGCAAGGTGCCAGACCTCGCGCCGCGCCCCCAAGTACGCCTTCTCGGCGTCACCGAGCTCCTTTTCCCTTTGGGAGAGCTCGTCAAGGGCGGCCTCGGCCCTCTCCGGGTCGGAGGGATTCAGGATGCCGAGTTGCTCGGCATCGGCTTGCGGCACCCAGGCGATGATGGTCGAGTCGGTTTCGCCGATGCGGGTTGCGCCATCACTCTTGTACTTGGCGGAGATCGCCCAAGTGGTGTCCATCTCGACGAGGTAGAGAGGGCCTTCCGTGATGGAAGTCAGCTCCTCGGGCGGTGTCGGCTGCGTCGTCGAGGAGTCGCCGGTGCCGTTCGACCGGTCCCGGGTTCCTGTCGCGTGTTTCCAGTGACTGCCGCTCGGATGGCCGTCATCATGGCTGGAGCCGGTATTGAAGATGCCGCCGAGGGTGTTGGACCAGCTTGAGTTGTGCTCGCGTGCCGTGGTCTGCGAGATCCCCCCCGTGCGGGAGTCGTTGACGGTCGCGTTGGGGGCGACGTGCAGGATGCGCGCGGTTTCGATGTTGGGCTTGTGCTTGAGCCCCCAATCCGTTTTCCCGACCGCTGGGAAAGCCAACCCCCCCTCCTCATCGGCGCTGAGGAAGTGCGCGGGCATGGCGATGGAGTTGAGCGCCTGCTGGAAGGCGTTGGACCGCGGGTTCAGCCCGAGTTTGTCGGCGAGGAAATCGCGGGCCTGCTTGATGGCGCCGTCCGTGTACTTGCCGCCCTGCACGGCATCTTCCGGCGGGGTCCAGCCGCGGGCGGAAGCGGCGACGACGTGCGCAAGGTCGCGCACGCCCTGCCCCTGGTCTGCGAGGGCGACGGGCAGGATCCGGGAGTCGCCCTGTCCTTTGCCGTCTGGGCCGGTCCACTTCCGCAGAGCCTCAGCGACCGAGGGCTCCGAGTTGGCGACGACCCTCTGGGGACGCGATTCGGGGCGGTCGGACCGCTCGTCAGCGTCGGTGTTCAGATAGGAGGCAGGGTAAAGGCGGTGCTCCTTGCCGGCCGATGCCTTGGCAGAGAACCCTCTTGCGAAGTCCTCCTTCGACACGATCCCGCCTTTGTCACTGATAAAGGTGAGGTCGAGGCTCAGGTCGCTTCCGGTCCCGACACGTGCGTACGGCGTGTTGAGTGCGATCCGGACGTTGCGGGACTTGGGCTCGGTGATGACAGTGGTTTTACTGTCGCCCGAGGTGTAGGTCGTGTCGTGGGGCTGGGTTCCGGACGTCAGCACAGCTTCCGACTTCGGCTCGGAGCGGTTGTCGTCGCTGTCCGGATTGGAGGGGGTACTGGCGTTGTTGTACATGGGGCCGAACCCGCCAAAGCCCGTGCTGGTCTGGCCTCCGGTGGCGGTCACCTTCGCTTTGCTGCCGGTCCAGGTGAAATCCTCGCGGAAAGTCGTGAGGCCGCCCGAGTAGTCAACATCTTGGCCACCGTTTCGGTCGAGCCTGATATGCACCATCGCAGTGGCTGAAGGTCTCGATGTCCACGGCAGGCGGGATGTGATCCATGAGGAATGGATATGGCGCACATTGACCGGGACCGGAACGTTGGAGTTCGGGTTGTTTGCCAGATGCGATGAGAGGGCGCGGCGCAGCTCCCGTTTGCTTTCTCCGGTGAGTTCAAGCTCTTTCGCGGAAAGCTCGGCTTTGAGGTTGGTCAGGACGCGTTCGGCATCGGCGTGTTTCTTGGACGTTCCGGTATCGCCCAATCCGAAGCGGACCCGAAGTGGTTTCGGATTTTGCGGAAGATCGCGGGTCTGCAGTTCGTTGTCATCGTTCAGCCGATCGCGGACCAGATCGCTCGCGAGCCCGTCCCATGCATGCACGTTACCGGTGAACAACTTGTCGAAGCGTACCTGCCAGCCCTTGTACGTGCGCGGTCGGTAGAGCGTGACCGCATTGTCCAGCTGCCGAGCGAACTCGGCGACCTGCCGGATGAGTCCGGAACCTTCGACAAGATAGGACGAGTCGGCCTTATGGGTGAAGCTGCTCTTGCGCTCGTATGACTCGGTTCTCAGATTTCCCTTCGACGACAGCGTCTTGGATCCGGCGTTGGTAATTCCGGAGAAGATGCCCGGCTTATCGGCGTCTCCGCGCGTCGAGTCGGGGTCGGTGTCGTGGGAATTCCAGTTTCCGGTGGGCAGGTGGGAGCTGCCTGCCGATGCCGTCCAGGAGACGGTGGTGCTGTCGTTCAGGCCGGGGCGCGATGTCTCGTCGGTGATGCCGGACGCTTTGTAGGGCGTGAGCTTGACCGCGTCGACCCTCGATTCAGTGCGGATGGAGGGTCGGATGGTGTTGTGGGACCATACGCCGCCTGAAAGCTCAGGGCGAATTTCCGTGCCATTGGCCAGATTTGCCATCAGGTTGGCCTCGGACACGTAATTTTCGGGGCCCTGCCGCATGGCCTCCTGCTGCGCGCTGGCAAGGTCGAACTTGCGCGTGTAACTCTTCCGAAGCCCGAAGTAGCGGTTGTGCTCGAAATGCTTCGAGAACATGCTGCGGGTGTGGTCGAGCAGGCTGTACTCGCCGGGGCGGTTCGCTCCCGTGTTGACGCCGTTGAGGGACAGCCCCATCAGGTTGCGCACCAGGCCGCCACCGTCGAAGCTATTGAAGAAGTTCTCTGCCTCAGCGTCGTCCAGCCGCCGGGCCTCCCCTTCGGGCTGGTTCCCCTTGGGTCTGAGCTCAATGGGCCGCGCGTTCGCGGGAGATTCCGGCACCTGCGGGGTGGCCAGTTCCATTCGCCCGGTGATCTTGGGGCCGATCTGCTCGCCGCGCTCGCGAACCGGTGTGTCGCCGTAGTACCGCTCGTTGTCATCGAGTCGCATGGTGAACGTGACATCGCTCAACCACAGGTCGGATTTCCCGTCGAACATCAGCGTCGAACTGGCCGATTCCTGGAGCCCTTGGCCCTGGGCGGCTTCGGAGGACCGGCTGATGCCCGGATTCACGAAGTGGACGAGGCCGTATCCGTTCAGGGCGCCCGAGGCATCAGGCTTGTCGCCCGCATAAACTCCCAGGATCTTGTAGAAGAGCCCGACGAGCTTCCCGCTTCCGGTGGTGTGGTTGTTGGGAGAGACGCCGCTGGTCACCACACCGGTGCTGCGCTCGGACTCGCCGGCGTGCTGGAGCCTGCCGAACTCCGCCGACAGCCGGATCGTCACCACATTCGGTCGGAGCAGTTTCCAGTCGAGAGAGCCCGCGTGGGACGCCCGTCGACCCCAGGTATTGGTCTCCAGCAGTTGGATCGGAATACCGTCGCGGTGGAGCTTTTCGATGTTGCCCTTGAGACTGGCCTTGCTCACCGCCTGGCGGATACGGATCGTGTTCTGGATGGCCGCCGAGTCGAACTCGCGCTTGAACGGACGGTGTTGGCGCCACGTCCACTCTCCATTGGGCCGTTTGGCGAAGTTGCCCTTCACCCTGTCGAGGTCGGGTACGACCAGGCCGGGGAACCGGTTGGCGACCGATTTGATCATTTCTTCGGCAAGCCATTCGGTGTAAGGCTTGCCTGGAGTATCCGGTTGGGACACGGGCTGCTCTGGCGTCGTGTCGTCGCTGCTGGTGGCCGTGGACTCCGCACTCGAATCGCCTTGCGGTTCGGACACCGGGCTGTTGTTGCTATAGGTGATCGAGCGCGGCTTGGCCAACCAGAAGTCGGCCGGGCGGTCGCCGCGCAGGCCTTCGAACGGGGGGAGCCGGTCCGGGTCGGGAGTCTGCCGCGACCCCGGATGGCCGGTCGGGGACGGGTCTCCGGTCGCGAGGAGCCGGGCGTCCTCGTCGGCCAGCACTTCATACGTTATTCCGGTGAACGTCTGGGTCTGACCGCCCTGCAGTCGCACCTCGTAGGTGCGCTCTACCCGGTACATGGAGGAGTCCGGAGAACCCCAGAACATCCGTGATTCGGATCCGCTTTCTCCTGCGGTATCCCCGTACTTGCTGGGGGAGTGCTGGAACATGCCTTCCAGCATGGCGGGGATGAAGCGGCCTTGGCGGTCGGGTGTTGTAAATTGATAGCCGAGGCCGGTTACGAAACCCCAGGAAGAACTCTTCGATTTCGATATCGAAATCCCGGAAGACGAGGATGTGGTCAGGCTGGTGTCGAAGAACTTGGGCGGATTCGGCATCCTCGTGTAAGTTGTGGGTGTCGACTTTATGCTCAGAGTCTGGCTGTTGCCTTCGGAGTCCACGAGATTTTCAACATCATGGGATCCGTAGGTCATCTTGCTGAGATTCTCGCCCACAATGGTTTTGTCGGCGAGCCCTACGTAAGTGGGCAGGTTTACGGCCTTGTAGCGATCCTCGCCGAAGCCGAGTTTGGTGCGAAGCCATGTGAATGGGTGGAACCCGCTCTTTGGCTTATCGAAACCGAGTTCGGAGTGAACCCACTCATGGAGGGGCGTGTCCTCATCGGTGCTCTTGATGTCTCCGGACCAGGCGAACTGGCTTTGATCCGCCACCCGAGTTCTGGCAGCTGATATATTTTCGTTCCCGGTTGATTGCAGATCGAATGACGCGGGCGAATCCTTATGTTGTCCGACCGGGCCATCCGGAATTACCAGGGATACGTCTATAGAACTGTTTGTTTCATATTCTTCAGCGCGGGGTGGCTTGACTCGTATAGTGGAAGACAGGTTTCCTTCGTATGTCTCCGCCGGGCCGTTCAGCTCGATGGTCGCCGATTCGGTTGCGGAATTATTTGCGCCGTATGAGTTCGCGCGGGCGCGAAACGTGAAAGAGAACTTGAGTACGGCACGTATTCCGTCCAGCCACGACGGATCGAGTGCTCCGATTTCCAGTGACGGGCCGATATAGAAGGGTGTGGCGAGAACTCCGATTCCGAATGACTTGCCTCCGCCACGGCTTCCGGTATAAGAGTTGCTCTGGCTTGGTGCGCCCACCGATTGGGTGAAACGCTGCGCGGACGGCCGATGCCTGCGCGCATCCACATTGTGTCTGTAAACGGTATCCGGGTCGAAGTTGAACGTAACCTCCCATGCTTCGTCGTTGGAGCTGCCGTCGTTTTCTGTGCTATTCCCGTTTTCGGTGCCGCCACCGGTGCCGGCGCCATTGCTGCGAACGGTGAATCCGTTGGGTTGGAAAATTTGCCAGGATTGGGATCTGGCCTGATCCACGGCGTTTGTTTTGATGTTCTCGCGAACATTTTCGGGAATATTGTGGAGTTCGCTATCGATGAGGGACCTTAGCTGTCCCTCGTCAATCGGGGCGGTGCGGTACCAGCCGGACCGCAGCAGGTAACCGAGTTGAGCTTCCCTGGGGAGAGCGTCCTTCTCCATGTCAGAGGCCTTTCTCTCAGCCTCTGCCGCTTCTCTCTCCGCCTGGTTCACGTCATCCCTTGCGGGGATATTAGACGCGTCGCGATCAGCGTCCCGCGCGGCTCGGTCGTGGCGTGCGGCAGCATCCCGGGCAGATTGGATGCCGTCTTGGATCCGTCCGATCTCCCGGCCGATGTCGGCGGCAGATTTCCGATGGCCGGCCGCCGCTTTCATCTCCTTGGCCCTGGTCTCCTTGGCCCGGCTGGAGCGTTCGCCCACCGCGTCGCGTTCCGCGGATTGGCGGTTGGCCCTGGCAATGGCCGCGCCGGCTTCGGTCTGGGCATTGTTGGCCGCGGTGTTTTCTGCGGCGGCCACCCCGCGAAGTCGTTGGGACTCGGCGCGGGACTCGCGGGCTTGGCCGCGCAGCTCGTGCACTCGGGTCTCAAGCCGGCTGATCTGCTGGTCGGAATCGCTGCGGGAGTCCGAGCCTCGCGGTATCGAGTCGGCGTCCCGGAGTTCCTGGGACTCTTCCAGGATCAGGTCGGCTCGTTCGGTTTCGTGCTGCAGCGCTTGTCGTTCGGACTCGGCTGCGCTCTCATCGTGCAGCGTGGCGTCGGCTTCGGCGCGTTCGGCGTTCCTGGTGTGCTCGTCGGCCTTGCTTTGCAGCCGGTTGCCGACGTGTCGGCTGAAGGCGGCCGCCACGTGCCGTTTGGACCATTCGGTCTCGGCGTTATCGATGATCCTTGTCTGGGCGTCGGCTCTGGCGTCGGCGGCTTCGGCATGTTTCTGCTGATCTGCAGCCGCTTCCGTGCGGTTCTCCAGATCGGTTGCAAGGCGGGCGGCTTCGTTCCGGGAGGCTTGCGCGGAGTTCCGCGATGCTGCGGCTTGCGCACGCAGGCCCGTCGCGCCTGTGCTGTACAGGCGGGCCAACCTGTCGGCTGTGGACCGGAGCGCCGTGGCGTGCTCACGGGAAGTCTCGGCCTCATCCTCGGTAGGCCGGTAGCCGGAGTTTTCGTAGTTCCCGGAGCCGGGATTCCGCTTCTTGGCTTTGCCCCCGCTGTTATTCCTCCTCCGGTTCTGGTCCTGGGGAGGGGCCAGCGCCTGCGGGTCTGCTTGCGATGAGGTGGAGGTGTTGGCCGCAACCTGCTGTTCGCCGGCAGGGGGCGGGGTGACGGTGATTTCCGGAACGGGTGGGGTGGCGGAGGAACCCGGTTGCCTTCTTGCGAAGGGGAGCCTCTCGCGGAAGAAAGCCGCCACGGTCGACCGTCGGCTCGGGCGCTGGCGTGGTGACGTAGTGGCGGGCGCCTGGCGCTCTTGGGGAGAACCGGTCGAGGACTGCTCCTGGGCCCGGGCGGACGACGGTGCGGGCCGGTTGCGGAGCTCGGTGAGAGGGATGGAGCCTGCGGGCTGGCCGGTGGACTCGCTGGAGGTAACGGATTCGGGCGTGGGGATCGGATCGGGCACGCCGCCGTTACCGCGGCCGCTCCGGCCCGGGGCCGTGTTTCCGGTACTGCTACCGCGGTTGGCGCCGTTGGTGTTAGCGGGTTGCGGGTTGCTGCTGCTCAGGTTGCCGGTACTGCCGGTACCGCCGGTACTGCCGGTCGCGCGGTTGTCGGTCGGGCCGCCGTTGCCATTGGTGCCGGTGCTGTTGCCGTTGTTTGTGGTGTTGGGTGTTCCACCGCCGGTGGTTCCGTTGCTGGTGGATTGTGCGGCGCCGGCGGTGTTGACGGTTACGTCGCTGGTGAAGTCTGCGGGCGCGGGGGCAGGGGCGTCGGTGGGAACGTCGGTGCTGCGTTGGGCGGATTGGTCGAGGCCATCGGGTTCGAGGCGGTTGTCGGCGTCTTCGCCGGTGTCGGGTGGCCCGTCGTGGGGGGTGCGGGTGTGGTGGGCGGGGTCCGGGCCGCGGGCGGCGCCGCCGCCGACGGGGATGGCAATTCCGGTGGTGCCGCTGTTGCCGGGGTTGGGTTTCTCGATGATGACGGGTTGGTCGGCGGGGGGTGGGCTGTAGGCGGGTGGGGGCGGGTTGAGCGCGTCGGTGAAGTTGTGTTGGTCGAGGAATTTTTGGAGTTGTTGGCGGTGGATGTCGGCGGTGGTGCCACGGTCGGGTTCGGCTGCGTCTGTGACGTTGAGGTGGAAGGTGGCCGGTTTTTCGGTGCGGTCGAGGGTGCCGCTGGTATCGGATACGGGGTTGTCGGCGCTGTAGGCAGGCGGGGCGTCAACGGGTGCGTCGCCGTCCTGGACGGAGTCGGCGGCCAGGTTTTCGGGGGTATAGGCGCTGTCGGTCGTGTCGGTGTCGCGAGGTTTGGTGTCGGTTGGGCGCGGGTTGGTTGTTTCGGGCCGGTTCGGGCTGCGCTCGGCATCGCCCGGGTCGTTGGAGGCCGGTCGGTCGGCGCTGTCGCCGGTGGTGGCGTCGTTGCCGTCTGCCCGATCGTCTCGGTTGTGGATGTCCTGGTCGGAGGGTGTGATGTTGGCGGGGCCGGCCTGGTAGTAGGTGCTCGGCCCGGGCTGGCTGTAGTAGTAGTCGTAGTCTTGGCCGACGTATCGGCCGCTGTAGGGCCCGAAGCCGTATGTGCCGCTCCCGCCCGGCTGCTGGGACTGGTCGTAATAGCCCCCGGAGGATCCGCCGTAGCCGGATCCCCCGTCGTCGGGCCAACCGCCGCTGGGCCCGCCACTGGTGGCAGGGCCGGTGTTTGCGGCGTTGCCTCCGAAGAGGGCCTGCGCTTCGCGGTAGCTGGCCCTGATTTCGCGGGCGATGGTCTGAGCGGTGCTTTGGAGCCCGCGGGGTGCCTCGCGTGATTCGCCCATCATCCGCAGTTCGACCACGAGCGCGGGCGGAACGAGCTGGGGAACTCCGCCGATGGCGTTGTCATCCATGTCCATCGTCTTGCGGATGGTCATTGATTCGTATTGGCTCACGGGCCGCGTGGGATTGGCCGAGAACGCCCCGTTTAGGTAGTCCCCCAGCGTTTTCCCCGGCGCACTGCGCTTCTCTAGCAGTCCCACGCCGGGTCGGGACGCGCCCTCGTCCATCCGACTGCGGAATTTCTTCGCGAACCGGGTGGACAGGTCGCGCGATGATTGGTGGAGGTATGCCTGGACCTGCGGGCTGAGGGATTGGCGGGCGTCCCACATCTCGACCCGCGAGTTGAGAGCTGCCAACTCTTTCGCCCAGCCGACTTCGGCGTAGCGTCGTTCGGCAATGGCTGCGAACTGGCTGTAGGTGAGGGCGAGGAACCCTTCGAGTTCTTTGCGCTCGTACCTTGAGAAGCCGTACGCGTCGCGGGCCTCGCCGCTGATGCGGTGCGCCAGGCTCATCGCGTCGCGCAGGTGCGACCTTGCCGCGCTTTTGTTTCCGCCGGTGCGCATCGAGTCGCTCACGTACGCCATGAACCGGGGCATGCCCGCCAGCGGGATTCCCGCCGAGTAGTGCGCGTAGATCTGGTCGTGGTGGTGGTCGCCGTACTTGCGCAGCGGGAACTCGCCCGCTTCGGGATCGACGCTGAAACGGTCGTCGGCGAAGATCTGTTCCAACCTGGAGCGGTTCCGGGCCGAGGCGAGCCTTCGTACCGCGTCCCGGACCGCTTGGTGCACCTGGTCGGCCGACGGTTTGCCGACATCGCCTTCCACGACCGCGAACGGTTTGCTGACGATCTCCAGTTTCGAGCCTCGGTGGCTGACGTCCAGCACGATCGAGAACTCGGGAGCGTCCACGAGCGTGCCGAAGTCGTCCACGGTGGTTCCGGGCGGCAGCGAGAGGCCGATGTTGGGCAGTTCGGCTTCGAGCCCCTCTGCGCCGCCGCGCAGGCCGGGGATTTCGCCGGCCACGTTCAGGTAGGCGATTTCGTGGGCGAGCTTGGTGGTGTTGGGTACCGGTCGGCCGAGTTCCAGCCAGTTGCGGTAGGCCGCTTGGATCTCTTCTTCGGGGATGGTGCCGCGGCCGGAGAGGGCACTGAGTTCGGAGCGGACGAAGGGGATTTGGAGCGGGGTGAGTTTGGTGGGTCGTTCGTTCCGGTGGTGGGTTTCCGTGTGATCGGGGTGGGTGTTGTTGGCCCAGGGGTCGTTGGGGTCGGTGCTGCGGGGCGGTTGGGGTGCGGTGGTGGGAGCGTCGTCGTGAAGGCCACCGAAGTCATCGGCGGGTTTGTCGCTGATGTCGGTGGTTGTTCCAGTGTCTGTGGTGTCGGTGTTGCGGGGTTTGGTGTCGGTTGGGGGCGGGTCGGCTGTGTGGGACCGGTTGGGGGCGCGGTCTGTATCGCCCGGGTTGTTGGTGGCCGGGTTGTCGGTGTTGTCGCGGGTGGTGGGGTTGTTGCTGTCGGTGTGGTTGCGGGGTCCGGGGTCGGTGTCGTCGTGGTCGTGTTCGTCGGGGGAGGGGCTGTTTCGGGTACGGGGGTCGTTTTGGGGCGTGGTTGCGGGTGTGGGGACGAGTTCGGCGTAGCGGTGGAGGGTGCCTTGGTGGTGGATTTCTTCGAGGGTGTGTTCGGTGCGTCCGTGTCGTTGGATGAGGATGTCGCGGGGGTTGGAGCCGGGGTCGATGGCCGGCATCCAGATGGCGGGGGTGCCGGCGGGTACCCGCAGGTGGACGATGGCGGGGGCGTCGTTGCGAGTGTCGTTGGGCCGGCCGAGTTGGGCGGGCAGGAAGGCGTTGTTGACGGCGGTGTTCGCGGTGCGGTTGCGTTCGGCTTCGGTGGTGTCGGGGTGGGGGGTGTAGGTGACGACGGTGTCGTGGGGGATGGGTTGGTCGCTCAGGGCGGCGTCGATGTTGGCGATGTGGTGGTCGGTTCGGGGGGCGGCGGGCCCGTGGACCGATTCGGCGGACCAGCGCAGAGAGTCCCATTGGGGGTGGGGGAGGCGCCGGGCGTGGGTGTTCCAGGTGTCGGCGCCGTAGTCGGCTGCGGCGGCGTCGGTGGAGAAGGTGCGGGCGCCGGTGAAGTGGCGGGTTTCGGCGTGGTGCATCCGTTCGCGGGCGTCGTCCTGCGAACCGGTGGTTGTGGGGCTGGGCGATGTGTCGTCGGTTTGTTCGGTGTCGTTGAGGTTGGCGCGGACTTCGGCGAGTTCGGTGGGGGTGAGTCCGCGGAGGGAGTCGCGGAGGTCTTCGGGGAAGTCGCTCAGCGACGGTGACCGTTCGCGGGCGTCGTCTTGCGAACCGGTGGTTGTGGGGCTGGGTGGTGTGTCGTCGGTTTCGGCGGGAGGGGCGTTGTCTGCGGCGGGTGCCGGGTCGCCGGAGGGGGTGTGCTGCTTGTCCCGGAGTCGCGGATCGCCGGGTTCACCGGGGTTGGGATCCGGTGGCGGGTTTTCGGCGGCGTCGGCGGCGGGGCTTTGGCCGCGCAGGTATACGGGTGTGTCGAGCCGGGTGTAGGGGGGCAGTACGTCGTCCCGGGCGTAGCTGCCGTCAAGTACGAGTGCGGCGTCCAGGTCGGAGGTGCCGTCTACCGGAGGCAGGTTTTCCGCGGGGGTGTGCGGCGAGCGGGCGGGTTGCCGGGCGGTGTCGTCGGCCTTGGCGGGCGGGAGCGAGTTGTTCTGTGCGGGTGCGGGTCCGTGGTCCGAGCTGTCCTGGTCGTCGGAGCTGTCGGAGCTGTCGGAGCTGTCGGAGAGGCTGGAGAGTTCGGGGTCGGCGGGGTACCCGGTGGTGCGTGAGGTGAAGAGTGGCTCGTCGCTCTTTTCGGGCAGCGGTCCGGGGTCGCGGTTGGTGTCGGCGCCGACAGGGTCCTGGTGCGGGCGCACGGTGTCGCCGGCGGGTGGTGCTTGGTCTGCCGCACTGTCGACCGGTTCGGTGATGGGTTGTCCGGGCGCGGGATCGGATTCTTCGGGAACGGACTCCGCAAATTCGGCGCGAAGTTCCGCCAGGTCGGATTCGGAGAGCTCGTTCAGTGATTCCCGGATTTCGTCCGGCAAGGCCTGCAACCACGCGTCCTCCTGGGGGAGGTGGTCCTGCGGGTTGGCGGGAGCGCTGCGGTCAACCGGATCGGTGGCGGGAGCGTTGTTTTCGGCGGGTTGCGGTTCCTCGGCCGGGGTGTCGTATTTGAGGGGTGGCTGGCGGTCGGTGTTGTCCGGACGGGAATCGGGACCATCCGGGCCGTCCTGGTCGTCGGAGCTGTCGGAGCTGTCGGAGAGGCTGGAGAGTTCGGGGTCGGCGGGGTATCCGGTGGTGCGTGAGGTGAAGAGTGGCTCGTCGCTCTTTTCGGGCAGCGGTCCGGGGTCGCGGTTGGTGTCGGCGCCGACAGGGTCCTGGTGCGGGCGCACCGCATCGCCGAAAACGTCGCTTGCCGGGCCGGCATACGGGGTGTAGGGGGGCGGTGCATCGGAGGGCCGTTGAACAGTGTCCTCGGCCGGTTCTGCACCGCTGAACGGGGCGTCCTGCTGTTCGGGTTGGCTGGTGTAGGGAGGTGGAGCTTCGCTGGGTTGGAGGGGTTGGAGGGGTTGGTTGTGGTCGGTGGTGGCGAGGCCGGTTTCGTGGGCGTTGAAGGCGATTTGGGCGTCTTCGTCGTCGGGGCCGAGGACGGTGCCGGTTTGGTCGATGGGGCCGGTGGTTTGGGGCGCGGGGCGCGTGGTCGTGGAGACGGCAGGTTCCTGCTGCTCGTGGTCGCCGTAGTCGTCGTAGTTGTTGGGTGGGTTGGTGTAGTGGATGCGGTCGGCGAGGTTGACGTGGAATTGGGTGGGTGGGATGAGGTCGTTGAGTGTGGGGCGGTGGTCGTCGAGTTCGGCGAGGATTTGGTCGAGGACGCTGGGTTGCTGCTGGTGTTTGCCGCCCTTGGGGTCGATGAGGGCGCTGAGGTCGGGTGTGGTCGGGGGGTTTCCGGCCCAGGGGTCGTTGGGGTCGGTGTCGCGGGGCCGTTCGGGCGCGGTGGTGGGGACGTCGTCGTAGAGGCCGCCGAATTCGTCGGTCGTGTTATCGGTGTCCTGGGCGGAAGGCTCGGTTGTGTTGGTCGTGGCGCGGTCTGAAGCCGTAGGTACGTCCTGCGGATGCTGCGGGTCCGGCAGGTCCTGTAGGTCTTGGGGGCTTTGTTCGGGTTCGTTGGTGCGGGTGTAGTAGCCCTGGCCGGAGCGGTGGCTGTGTCGGTCGGAGTGGCGGTGGCGGTCGTGTCGGTGGGAGCGGCTGTGCCGGTCGGAGCGGTGCGAGCGGTCGTGCCGGTGGGAGCGGTGGCGGTCGTTGTCGGTGCTGCGGCTGGAGTTGGCGGTGTTTTCGTGGGTGGTGGGTAGGGATGCGGGGTCGATTTCGACCATCATGTGCCATTGGCCGTTGTGTTGGACGGCGTCGACGGGTGTCCAGGTGATGTTGCGGGCGAGGACGAATTCGCGTTCTTGGACTCCGTAGGTGGAGAGGCGTTCCATCCAGATGGCGGGTGTTCCCGGGGGGACGCGGATGTAGAGGATGGCGTCGTTGTTGTCGAAGGAGGGGGCGGGGCTGCCCAGGGCGGTCGATACGAATCCTGTTTCGGTGAAGGGGATTCGGCGTTCGACCATTTCCTGGGGGGAGGCGGGTAGGTGGTTGATTCCCGTGCCGCGGGTGGCGACGAGGTATTCGGTGACGGGGTTTCCGGCGAGGGCTTGATCCATGCGCCGGACGTCGGTGCGGGTTTGGGTGTCGAGGGGGGTGCCGTCTCGGAGTGCGGTATTGATGCGGCGGTAGGAGCCCGGCGCGGTGAACTGGGTGACGGTGTTGGCTACGTCTGGGGGGAGGGTTTGGACGTAGGGGTCCCAGTGATCGCGGCCGTATTGGATGGCGTCGTTGTCGTTGGTGAACATGCGGGCGAGGGGTGTGGTGGTGCCGATTCCCCAGAGTCCGAGTTCGAGGAGTCCGCCGGCGATGTTGTTGTGGGGGTTTGCGGGGTCCGGGCCGGAGAGGAAGGGGTTGTGGGTGGGGATTCCCGAGGTGCGGGTGGTGTGTGCGGGGTACTGCGTTGGCGGATTGTGGGCGGGGGTGGTGTTTTCGTCGTCGGAGTAGTCCGCGTAGGGGTCGTCGTAGTCGTCGGTGTAGTCGTCGTAGGGGGCGGGGTTGTTGTCGTAGACGTCGTCGAGGTTCCAGTCGCCGTCGGCGGGGGTGCGACTGGAGCTGGCAGTGGGGTTGTGGGCGGAGCTGAGGTAGCCGGGGTAGGGCTGGGCGGTGTAGCCGGGGTTGGCGGTGTAGGTGGGGTTGGTGTGGGGGGTGGGGGTTGTGGGGGGTGAGAAGTCGAAGAGGTCGTCGCCGCCGTCGGCGGTGTCGGTGGTGGGGTATTGGCTGTACTGGGTTTCGGTGTATTGGCTGTATCGGACGTTGCGGAGGTATTGGCCGGTGTCGTCGTAGTCGTCGTAGTCGTCGTAGTTGTTGGGTGGGTTGGTGTAGTGGATGCGGTCGGCGAGGTTGACGTGGAATTGGGTGGGTGGGACGAGGTCGTTGAGTGTGGGGCGGTGGTCGTCGAGTTCGGCGAGGATTTGGTCGAGGACGCTGGGTTGCTGCTGGTGTTTGCCGCCTTTGGGGTCGATGAGGGCGCTGAGGTCGGGTGTGGTCGGGGGGTTGCCGGCCCAGGGGTCGTTGGGGTCGGTGGTGCGGGGCCGTTCGGGCGCGGTGGTGGGGACGTCGTCGTAGAGGCCGCCGAATTCGTCGGTCGTGTTATCGGTGTCCTGGGCGGAGGACTCGGTTGTGTTGGTAGTGGCGTGATCGGAAGCCGCGGGCGCGTCCTGCGGATACTGCGGGTCCGGCAGGTCCTGTAGGTCTTGGGGGTCTTGGGGGTTTTGTTCGGTTTCGTTGGCGCGGGTGTAGTAGCCCTGGCCGGAGCGGTGGCTGTGTCGGTCGGAGTGGCGGTGGCGGTCGTGTCGGTCGGAGCGGTGGGAGCGGTCGTGTCGGTCGTCGCGGTGGGAGCGGTGGCGGTCGTTGTCGGTGGTGCGGTGGGACCGGCTGGTGGCGTGCCGCTGGGCGGGTTGGTGTTGGGTGGCGGGCGGGGTGATTTCGGCGTAGAGGTGCCAGGTGCCCATGTAGTACACGGCGTCGTGGACGCGGTAGTTGAATCCCCGGCCCAGGAGGAGTTCGCGTTCGTGTACTGCTGAGGAGGTGTTGTTCACCCAGACGGCGGGGGTTCCGGCCGGTACCCGCAGGTGCAGTACACCGCCTCCGTCGTCGTAGGAGCCGGCCACGGGGCCGACGGAGGTGGACATGTAGGCGGCGTTCCAGAAGCCTTGGGTTGCCTGGCTCATCTGGGAGGGGTGGACGCCCATGTGGTGCAGGCCAGTGCCGCGGGTGACCACCACGTCTTCGGAGATCGGGCGCATGGCCTGGTCGATATCGGCGATCTGATCGAGTGTGTCCTGGTCTCCTTGGCCGCCTCTGCGGAGTAGGGCATTGATGCGCCGGAAATCAAAGGCCGAGTATCTGCTGAGGGATTCCCGTATCCGGTTTGGGAGTGCTTGGGTGATCCGGCTCCATTGGCTGTTTCCGTATTGTTCGGCCGCATCGTCGTCGGAGAAGTTGCGGGCGCCTCTGAAGAGGGTTTCTTCGTTTCGGCGCATCCGTTCGGCGGCGGCTTGGTCTTCGGGGCTGAGATCGACGTCGTCGGTGTCGTCGTCGAGGCCGTAGCCGGGTGGGTTGGAGGTGGAGAGATCGGTGTTTTGGGCGGTGGGGTTGTTGTGGCCGGTGTCGTATGTGGTGAGGGAGTCGGGGTTGTTGTCGCCGTAGAAGC